>NZ_JBVHVT010000013.1:0-73640 GCF_055564695.1 Streptomyces sp. NPDC029014 | reverse complement strand
TGCTTCTCCCCTCCCCATCCCTCCCCCCCCCCCCTTCCCCCCCCCCCCCTCCCCCCCCCCCCCTCCCCCCCCCCCCCCCCCCCCCCCCCCCCCCCCCCCCCCCGGTGCTCCCGCGGCCCCGACCGCCCGGCGGCGGCCACGGGCTACGGGCAGCGGATGACCTGGCCCGCGTACGAGAGGTTCCCACCGAAGCCGAAGAGGAGCACCGGGGCGCCCGAGGGGATCTCCCCGCGCTCCACGAGCTTCGACAGCGCCATCGGGATGCTCGCCGCCGAGGTGTTGCCCGAGTCGACGACGTCACGGGCGACGACCGCGTTCACCGCGCCGAGCCGCTGGGCCAGCGGCTCGATGATCCGCAGGTTGGCCTGGTGCAGGACCACACCGGCCAGGTCCTCCGGCGTGAGCCCCGCCTTCTCGCACGTCTGGCGGGCCAGCGCCGGCAGCCGGCTCGTCGTCCACCGGTACACGGACTGCCCCTCCTGTGCGAAGACCGGCGGCGTGCCCTCGATCCGGACCGCGTGCCCCATCTCCGGCACCGAACCCCACAGCACCGGCCCGATCCCCGGCTCCTCACACGCCTCGACGACGGCCGCGCCCGCCCCGTCGCCCGTGAGGACGCACGTGGTGCGGTCGGTCCAGTCGGTGATCTCGGTCATCTTGTCCGCGCCGATGACCAGCGCGCGCCGCGCGGAGCCGGCCCGGATGGCGTGGTCGGCCGTGGCCAGGGCGTGGGTGAAGCCGGAGCAGACCACGTTGAGGTCCATGACGGCCGGACCGGCGCCCATGCCCAGCTTGGCGGCGACCCGGGCGGCCATGTTGGGGGAACGGTCGATGGCCGTGGACGTGGCCACCAGCACGAGGTCGATGTCGTCCGGGGCCAGGCCGGCGCTCGCGAGGGCCTTGCCCGCCGCGTGGTAGGCCAGCTCGTCCACCGGCTCGTCCGGACCCGCCATGTGGCGCGTGCGGATGCCGACCCGCGAGCGGATCCACTCGTCACTGGTGTCGACCATGGCCGCGAGGTCCTCGTTGGTGAGCACTCTCGCGGGCTGGTAGTGCCCCAGAGCCACCACGCGTGAACCGGTCATGGGCGGGAACCCCCCTCGTACGACTGCAGGACCATCCAGCCTGACCGGCTACCGATGGGTACGCGGGTGCGTGACCCGACAGGTTCCGCTTACGGAATTTGGAGATTCCGCGGCATCGCCCCGGTCCGGGACAATGGGGACCTCAGGTGCACGACGACGTGCACCGCGAGGAGAGAACGGGCGGTCTGATCACATGGGACGGGTCACCGAACGCCGTCGCGTCATACGGGTGCGGAACGGAACGGCCGGGGTACGCCCGGACACGCTGGTCGCGGAGGAGCCGCTGGAGGTGCGCCTCAACGGCAAGCCCCTCGCGATCACCATGCGCACCCCGGGCGACGACTTCGCGCTCGCCGTGGGCTTCCTGGTGAGCGAGGGCGTGCTCGGCTCCGCCGCGGACGTCCAGGCCGTGACCTACTGCGAGGGGGCCGCGGAGGACGGCTCGAACACGTACAACGTGGTGAACGTCCGGCTCGCGCCAGGGGTTCCGCTTCCCGACATCACCCTGGAACGGAACGTCTACACCACCTCCTCCTGCGGCCTGTGCGGCAAGGCCAGCCTGGACGCCGTCCGCACGGCGACCCGGTTCCCCCTCCCGCCGGCCGCCGGCGACGGCGTACGGATCCCCGCGGACCTGCTGGGCCGGCTGCCGGACCGGCTGCGGGCGGCGCAGAAGGTCTTCGACCGCACCGGAGGCCTGCACGCGGCCGGGCTGTTCTCCGCCGACGGCGAGCTCCTCGACCTCCGGGAGGACGTCGGCCGGCACAACGCCGTCGACAAGATCATCGGGCGGGCCCTCCAGGCCGGACGGCTGCCCCTCGCGGACGGCGTGCTGCTGGTGTCCGGCCGGGCCTCCTTCGAGCTCGTGCAGAAGGCCGTCATGGCCGGCATCCCGCTGCTGGCCGCCGTCTCGGCGCCGTCCTCGTTGGCCGTGGACCTGGCGCTGGAGTCGGGGCTGACGCTGGTGGGCTTCCTGCGCGGCGGCAACATGAACATCTACGCGGGCGAGGACCGCATCGACCTGGAGGCCCTGGGGGACCCGGCCGCCGCGCCGGAGCCCGCCCCCGTCCGCTAGCCGTCCGGCCCCCGTCCGCAACGGCCCCGGCCACAGCGCTAGCGGTCCCGGCCCCGTCAGCGGCCGCGGCGGCCGCCGCCCCGGCGGCCCGCGGCGCCGCCCTTCGCCTTCCGGCCCCCGCCCGCGGAAGCCGCCGGCGCCGGCGGGTCGATCCGGTGCAGGTCCAGCGTCGCCGGGAGCGGGGCGACACCCGGCCCGCCCGCGTCGGCCCACGCGATGACCTCGTCGGTGGCGGTGTCGTCCAGGGCCCAGCCGAACCACGCCGCGCGGGCGCCGCGCCGGCGGGCCTCGGTCGTCGGCTGCACCACGATCACGTTGGCCTGCGCGCACGGGCCGAGGCAGTCGCTCGTACGGACGGCCAGGCGGCCCCCGGAAGCGGCGGCGGCCTCGCGCAGCCGGGCCAGCTGCCCGGCGTGGTCGGTGCCGGGGTTCTTGCGGGGGTCGCCGCAGCAGCAGCCGCGGCAGACCACGAGGGTGCAGGGGCGTTCGGCATGGGCGGCGATCGGGCGTATCCAGGTCACCGCCGCACGTTACCGGGCGCGCGGCGCGGGGTGTTGGGGCCCGGGGGAGACCTCCGCCACACGCCCGGCGGGGAGTTCGGCCTCCGCCGGAACACCGGCGCCCGCCCCGGCGTCCCGGGCGCGCCGTCGGGCCAGCACCGCACACACCATCAGCTGCATCTGGTGAAAGAGCATCAGCGGCAGCACGGCCAGGCTCGCCTGCGCCCCGAACAGCACGCTGGCCATCGGGAGTCCGGCCGCCAGGCTCTTCTTCGACCCGGCGAACTGGATGGCGATCCGGTCCGCCCGCCCGAACCCGAGCCGCTTCGCCCCGTACCAGGTCACCAGCAGCATGACGGCCAGCAGGACCGCCTCCACCGCCAGCAGCCCGCCCAGCCGCACGGCGCTGACCCGGTGCCAGATGCCCGCGGCCATGCCCGCACTGAACGCGGTGTAGACGACGAGCAGGATCGAGCCGCGGTCGACGTACCCCAGGACCGCCTTGTGCCGGACCAGGAAGCCGCCGAGGCGCGGCCGCAGCACCTGCCCGAGCAGGAACGGCAGCAGGAGCTGGAGGGCGATCTTCAGCACGGAGCCGGAGGAGGACCCGCCGGTGCCGCCACCGAGCAGCCCGGCCGCGAGCAGTGGCGTGAGCGCGATCCCGGCGAGGCTGGAGAACGAGCCGGCGCAGATCGCGGCGGGCACGTTGCCGCGGGCGATCGAGGTGAAGGCGATGGAGGACTGGATGGTGGACGGCACCAGACAGAGGAAGAGCAGCCCGCTGTACAGCGGCGGCGTCAGCACGCCCGGAACCAGGGTGCGCGCGGCGAGGCCGAGGACCGGGAAGACCACGAAGGTACAGGTCAGCACGGTGAGGTGGAGCCGCCAGTGGCGCAACCCGTCCAGCGCCTCACGGGTGGACAGCCGGGCCCCGTAGAGGAAGAACAGCAGCGCCACGGCCGCGGTCGCGGCATCCTGGGCGACGGTGGCGCCCGCGCCGCGCGCCGGGAACAGGGCGGCGACGCCGACGGTGCCGAGCAGGGCCAGGACGTACGGGTCCAGGGGCAGCCACGAGGGCGGGGACGGGCGGCGCATGTACGGGGCTCACTTGCTGTCGGAGACGGATCGTCCTCATCGTCGGTCGGCGCCCGGTCATCGGGAAACCCGTACACCGCTCTGACTGCCATTGCGTTCCGTGATGACCGTGCCACCATGGGGCCATGTACGACCCGGTCCAGCTGCGCACGTTCCTCACGGTCGCCCAGACCCTGAGCTTCACCCAGGCCGCCGGGCGGCTCGGCGTCCGCCAGTCCACGGTCAGCCAGCACGTACGCCGGTTGGAGGAGGCGACGGGGCGCCCGCTCTTCCTCCGGGACACCCACAGCGTGGAGCTGACGGAGGACGGGGAGGCGCTCCTCGGCTTCGCCCGGACGATCCTGGAGGCCCACGAACGGGCGGCGGCCTATTTCACCGGCACCAGGCTGCGCGGGCGGCTGCGGTTCGGGGCGTCGGAGGACTTCGTGCTGACCCGGCTGCCGGAGATCCTCGAAGGCTTCCGCCACCAGCACCCGGAGGTCGACCTGGAGCTGTCGGTCGAGCTCTCCGGGACCCTGCACGAGCGGCTCGACGCGGGCCGGCTGGACCTCGTCCTCGCGAAGCGGCGCGGGCCGGGGGACGAGCGGGGCCGACTGGTGTGGCGGGACCGGATGGTGTGGATCGGGGCCGAGGGACTGCGGGTCGACCCTGACCGGCCGGTTCCGCTGATCGTCTTCCCGCCGCCGGGGATCACCCGGGCCCGCGCGCTGGAGGTCCTGGAACGGGCCGGGCGGGGGTGGCGGATCGCCTGTACGAGCGGCAGCCTGAGCGGCCTGATCGCCGCGGCCCGGGCCGGGCTGGGCGTGATGGCGCACACCCGGGGGCTGATCCCGCCGGGCCTGGTCCGGGTGCCGGGGTTGCCGGACCTGGGCTCGGTGGAGTTCGCCCTGCTGCGCGGGGAGCGGGTGTCGCCGCCGGCGGAGGCGCTGGCGGCGGCGGTCCTCTCCGGCGCGGACCGCCTGACCCGCGCCGGCTGACGCGCACCCCCGCCGGGACCCCCGCCCGTACGCCTGTCCGTACCCCCCGTCCGTACCCGGCCGCTCAGGTGCCGAGGACCACCAGCCCGTCGTGGGCCCGGAGGCTGCCCGGGGTGAGGGGGGCGAGGGTGCGGGGCAGCGCGAGGCGCGGCGGGCCCGTGCCGTCGGGGGCGGCGTCGAAGAGGTACGCCGCCTCCGACGCACTGTCGCTGACCAGGTGGGGCCCGGCCGCGCAGGCCGTGGACCGGGCCAGCGGAGTGCGGAACAGGCTGCGCAGGTGGCGCAGGGTCTCGGCGGTGACGGTGGTGACCGGAGGGCCCGCGGAGGCGGTCGGGGTGGCCGGGACGGCGTCCTGCCCGGGCCCGGGGGCCTCGGGCGGGGTGCCGTCGGGCCCGGCCCCTGCGGCCCGCCCGGGAGCCCCTGTCCCCGCGGGGGCCCCGGGCGTCGCCGCGGCAGCGGCCGCGACACCGGCCCCGGCGGACGCGTCGGCCGGAACCGCCGTGTCCACCGGGGCCGGGGCTTCGAGTGCGTCCGGCGGGATCGCGCCCGCCAGGAGCAGGGCCAGCAGGATCGGAACGGCCTTGCGGCGCAGTGCCTCGGTCGCCCCGGGCAGCCGGTGGGAGTGCACCGCGGGCAGGGACAGCGCGAGGCTGCCGACCGCACCGCCCGTGGCGATGGGGACGGCGGAGCACACCACGCCGGGCGAGTATTCGCGCAGGTCGAACACCGGCGCGCCCGGGGCCACCGCGTCCAGGGCGGAGAACAGCGCCCGGCTGTCGGTGATCGTCCGGGCCGTGAACCGGGCGGGCCGGTGCCGGGCGACGTGGTCGCGGCGCAGGTCGGGACCGAGCTGGGTCAGCAGGCACTTGCCGACCGCGCTGGCGTGCGCGGCGTCCCGGAAGTCCACCCACTGCCGCACGGGCGGGGTCCCGGGCCCGTCGGCCATCTGCGTGATCCGGACCTCGCCGTCGGCGTACCGGCTCAGGTACACGGCGGCCCCCGCGCTGTCCCGTGCGAGTGCCAGGGTCCGCTGGAGCTGTCCCACCAGCCCCCGGCCGCCGGGGGCGGCGAGCCGGTCGAGGGCGGGCCCGCGCGCGTACACGCCCGCGCCGGGCCGGTACGCGTACTCCTCCTCGCACAGCATGACCAGGAGCGGCCGGAGCTCTTCCTCGGCCAGCGCGGACTCCCGGGCCAGCTGACCGGCCCGCACCCCGAGCGGGTGCTTCTCCAGCACCCGTACGACGGCCAGCGCGCGGCGGGCCGCCGCGAGGGCCTCGCCGGAGCCGCCCGCCGGCACCCGGCCGCCGAGGCCCGCGGAGCGGCCGTTGCCGCCGCTTCCGTTCGCGCTCCCGTGGGCGGGCCGGTGCCGGCCGGACGCCCGGGGCGGCGGCCCGGCACCCGGCGACTCCGCGGCGGCGAGCGCCGCGTCCGGCCCCGTCCGCCTCCCCGGCCCCGTCCGCCTCCCCGGCCCCGGTGTGTTCCCCGCGCCCGAGGTGCCCCCCGCGCCCGAGGTGCCCCCCGCGCCCGAGGCGCCCCCCGCGCCCGAGGTGCCCCCCGGGTCCGGGTCCGGTTGCGCCCCGTCCGCCACCGCCGGCAGTGGTGGCCGGAACCCGGCGAGCACCGCCGGCAGCCCCGGCCTGGGCAGCGGCACGGCGCCCAGGTCGGGATCGTCGCGCTGGTCGACGTACCTGAGGACGGCGGCCTGCGCGCACAGCCGCACCTCCCGCAGGTCCCGGCGCCCGCCCGGGTGGTAGCCGCGCGCGCCGAGCTCGCGCGCCCAGACCCGGGCGTCGTGGTGTTCGCCGCGCCGGGAGTGGTCGAGGAACAGGCAGTAGGCGGCGGCTGCGGTCCGGGCGCGCCCGGAGCCGGCGGCGAACTGCCACCAGAACCTCGCCCCCTCGCGCAGCCCGGCCAGGTGCAGCAGACAGCCGAACACGAGCGCACCGGCCAGGTCGGTGTGCGCGCTGGCCAGGAACGCGGCGAGCTGCGCCTCGGCCCCCGGCGCGCACACCGCGGCGAGGCAGACGGCCTTCAGGTCCCGACGGGCCCGTTCGGAGTCGAGCGGGCTGTCCCGGGCGGGGTCGCTCCACAGGTACGCCCGCCTCCGGGCCGTGGCGGTGGTCGAGGCCGGGGCGCCCTTACGGCGGGCGGTGCGCAGCAGCCGCGCTTCGGCGGCTCCGAGGTCGTAGTGGGGGTACCGGTCGCGGACGCCGGCCCGGGCGAGGAACTCGGCCAGGGAGCGGCGGGCGGCGGCCCCGCGGCCGGGCTGCTCGTCGTCCTCGCGCCGCCTCATGATTCGGCGGAGGTGCCGAGCAGGCGGGCGAGCCGCCGTTGGGCCTGGCCGAGCTGCGAGCGGACGGTGGCCTCGTCGACGCCCATCACGGCGGCGGCCTCCCCGGGGGTGCACTGGAGTCCGTAGCGCAGCAGCACGGCGTCACGCTGGCGTTCCGCGAGCCGGGACACGGCGGAGTAGAAGCGGATGGTGTCCGTGAGCACCTCGTACCGGTCGGCGGCGGCCTCCTTGAGGGCGGCTTCGAAGGCGGTGACGTCCATGGGGTCGGGCCAGGAGCCGGGCAGCTCCTGCCGGTCGACCAGCCGCTGCTTGAGGATGGTCCAGGCGTAGGCGTCGAGCCGGTCCATGTGGAGCATGCGCAACCACTCGTTCATGATCGAGTCGAATGCGGCGTCCACCGCGGCCTCGGCGGCCGAGTCGGAGCCCAGCTGCAGGTACGCGAAGCGCATGTACGAGGGTCTCCGGTTGGCGTGGAAGGCCCAGTAGGACAGGCGTGCCGTCGGGTTCCACTGGCTCATGGGCGTCGGCTGCCGCCGTCGGCTGGGGAGGCCCACCGCCCCGCCGGGCTCCTCAGGTCCGCCATCGCTCACCGCTCCACCTCACCTCATCCCTGTGGGCGGCAAGACTGGCAGCGCGGGCGCGCACGCGGGGCGCAGAAGGAGGAAGGTGGAGGATTACGTTCGGTGATGACCGGCCGCTGACAGACTTCGACCATGCGCGGCCGCAGCCAGTACGTACGCATATGCCCGCGCCATACGTAATGCCAGGTCGCGCCGGTGGTGCGCCAGGCCGCGCCAGGGGCGCGCCACGGCAGCGCCAGGCCCCCCGACCGGGCCGCCCGCCGACCGGAGGGAGTCTGTGGTGCGCCGGGCCGCGGGCCCGGTCCGAGCCGATCGCCTCCCGGCTGTAGCATGACCCCATGGCGAGGGCCGTGACGCAGAGGTCACAACCCTCGCTTTTGCGTTACGTCCACCCAGCGAAATGCGGGCGCGTGGCCTTTCGACGGTTCGATACGATGACCCCATCACAATCCGTCACGGCTCGAACGCTGCAACCGCATACATGAAATGGAGCATCCGAGGATGGCTCGACACCTGATCACCAGCGCGCTTCCGTACATCAACGGGATCAAGCACCTGGGCAACATGGTCGGGTCGATGCTTCCGGCGGATGTGTACTCCCGGTACCTCCGCCAGCGCGGCCACGACGTCCTCTACATCTGCGCCACCGACGAGCACGGCACCCCCGCCGAGCTCGCCGCCAAGGAAGCCGGCCTGTCCGTCGCCGACTTCTGCGCGCAGGCCCACGACGCCCAGAAGGCGGTCTACGACGGCTTCGAGCTGTCCTTCGACTACTTCGGCCGCAGCTCCTCGGCGCAGAACCGCGAGATCACCCAGCACTTCGCGCGCCAGCTCCAGGAGAACGGCTTCATCGAGGAGCGCGCGATCCGGCAGGTCTACTCGCCGGTCGACGGCCGCTTCCTGCCGGACCGCTACGTCGAGGGCACCTGCCCGCACTGCGGTTACGACAAGGCCCGCGGCGACCAGTGCGAGAACTGCACCCGCGTCCTGGACCCGACCGACCTGATCGAGCCCCGCTCGGCGATCTCCGGCTCCACCGACCTGGAGGTCCGCGAGACCAAGCACCTCTTCCTGCTCCAGTCCAAGCTGCAGCACGAGGTGGAGGCGTGGGTCGCGCAGCACGAGGCGGAGTGGCCGCAGCTGGCGTCCTCCATCGCCCGCAAGTGGCTGACCGAGGGCCTGCACGACCGCGCCATCACCCGCGACCTCGACTGGGGCGTCCCGGTCCCGGCCGACACCTGGCCCGACCTGGCCGCCGAGGGCAAGGTCTTCTACGTCTGGTTCGACGCCCCGATCGAGTACATCGCCTCGACCAAGGAGTGGGCGGACGCCGACCCGGCGAACCGCGACTACAAGGCCTGGTGGTACGAGGCCGAGGACGTCCGCTACACCCAGTTCATGGCCAAGGACAACGTCCCGTTCCACACGGTGATGTTCCCCGCGACCGAGCTGGGCACCCGCGAGCCGTGGAAGAAGGTCGACTACGTCAAGGCCTTCAACTGGCTGACGTACTACGGCGGCAAGTTCTCCACCTCGCAGAAGCGCGGCGTCTTCACCGACCAGGCGCTGGAGATCCTCCCGGCCGACTTCTGGCGCTACTTCCTGATCGCCAACGCCCCCGAGTCCGACGACTCGTCCTTCACGTGGGAGCACTTCGCCGCCACGGTCAACAAGGACCTCGGTGGCACCCTCGGCAACTTCGTCAACCGCGTGCTGACCTTCTCCCGCAAGAAGTTCGGCGACGAGGTCCCGGCCGGCAACCCCGCCGGCGAGGCCGAGGCGAAGCTCGGCGAGCAGATCGCCGAGCTGCTGGCCGAGTACGAGGGCCACATGGACACCCTCCAGTACCGCAAGGCCGCGGCCGCCCTGCGCGCCCTGTGGTCCGCCGGCAACGCCTACCTGGACGAGAAGGCCCCCTGGCTGGAGGTCAAGACCGACCTCGACGGCGCCGCGCTCACCCTGCGCACCGCGATGAACCTCATCCACCTCTACTCGGTGCTCTCCGAGCCGTTCATCCCGGCCTCGGCGCGCGCCATGCGCTCGGCCTTCGCGCTCGCCGACGACACGGCGACGTGGGTGACCCCGGAGCAGGCCAAGGCCCTGGACACGGTCCCGGCGGGCACGCCGTTCACCGTTCCGCCGGTGCTCTTCGCGAAGATCAGCGAGGAGGACCTGGAGTCCTACCGCGAGCGGTTCGGCGGCTCCGAAGCCGGCTGACGGCAAGGCAGGACCAGACGAGGGGCGCGATCCGGGCACGGGTCGCGCCCCTCGCGCATGTCCGGGGCCTGCGGCCGGCCCGGCGCGCCGGTCGGGGGCGCGAGCGTGCGCTCCTGTTCGCGGCGGTGCGTTGCGCAACGGTGGGCCCGTCGGCACCGGTCCGGTGCTCCCGATGGGCTGAATCCCTTCCCCCGTGGGGGAGCTTGTCGCGGCCGCGGCGTGTCGTAGCGGTGCCGTGATCGTTTCTTCAGCCGGAACCCTCAGTTCTGCTGCAGAACGAAAGGACGCGCGGTGGCCGCTTGGCAGTACTTCGCGGGGGCGGGCCTGGTGGCGGTGTGCTGCCCGCTGCACGGCCAGGTGGCGGTCGACGACGGTGGCGGCAGCCACGCGACCCGGGCCGCGGCCCGGGCCGACGCGTGTGTGCCCGAAGTGCCCGCGCCGGCCCCCGCCGGCAGCCCGCCCGCCATCCGTCCGTCCGAGGGCCGTGCGCCCGCCGTCCGTCCGCCCGTCGTTAGCCCGCCCGTCGTTCGCCCGGCCGAGGGCCGTGCGCCCGCCGTCCGCCCGCCCGCTGTTAGCCCGCCCGTCGTTCGCCCGGCCGGAGGCCGTGCCCCTGCCGTCGTGCCGCCGGTGGTGCGGCTGCCTGCGGTACGGCTGCCCGCGGTGCGGATTCCGGGCCTGCCCGCCCCGGGTACGGGGGCCCCGGGGCTGCCGTTCGTCGTGCCCGGCGCGGACCGGCCGACCGTGCACCACCCCGGGCTGGGGCCGCTGCCGGCCGCCGGAGCCGCGGCCGGATCGCCGGCGGCGAAGGCCCTGGCCGCGGCTGCGCAGCCCCCGGCAGCCGCGCCGGATCCCGGGGCGGCTGCCGGGCCGGCGGCGGGCGGAGCCGGGGCTCCGCCCGCGCTCGGAGCCCCGGCCGGACGGGTCTCCGCCTTCCACGTCCGCCCGTACCGCTCCCAGGCCCTGGCCCGGCGGGAGGCGGGCGGCCTGTCCACCGTCATGCTCATGGCCGTCGTCACCACCCCGGCCGTGCTCGCCGCGGCGGCACTGCGCCCGCGGTCGAAGAGCCGCACCAGCTGATCCCCTGACCGATCCAGCAACGGGAGAACCCTCGTGTCCGAATGGCTGATCCTGGCCATTGCCATGGCGCTCGTCTGCGCCTTCGTCTTCGCCTGCACGGTCATCCGGCACCGCCGGGTGGCGCCCGACGAGGACACCAGCGAGACCCCCGACGTCATCGAGTACATGACGATGATGGTGGGCGTTGTCTACGCGATCGTGCTGGGCCTGGCGATCGCCGGCGTCTGGGAGGCCCGCGGGGCCGCCGAGGACAGCGTGCGCCGCGAGGCCCAGGCGCTGTACGAGGTGAGCCAGCGTGCCGACGTCTACCCGGCCACCGTCCGCGACCGGATCCGCGGCGAGGTGGACGCGTACGTTGCCCACACCGTGTCCGTGGACTGGCCGCGGCTGACCTCGGGCGACGCGGCCAGCGAGGAGGGCGCCGAGCTCCTCGCGAAGCTGCGCAGCGACGTCACCCACCAGAGCCCGGCCACCGAGCTGCAGGCGCAGGCCTACCAGCCGCTGCTGGACCACATCGCCGCCGCGGACGACGCCCGCCACGCGCGCGTGCAGAGCGACGAGTCGACGCTGCCCAGCGTGGTCTGGTTCGGGCTGCTGACCGGCGGTGTGGTCACGGTCGGCCTGATCTTCACGCTGCAGATCCGCCGGTCCGGGCGCGAGCTGCTGCTGGCGGGCCTGTTCAGCGCGCTGATCGTGTTCCTGCTGTTCATGGTCTGGAGCTTCGACGCCCCCTTCGGCCGCGAGGGAATCGATTCCGCGGGCCCCTTCCAGGACCTGTTCCCGAAGGTGGCCCTGGCGGCGGCTCTGCGCTGACGCCCGCTGCCGTGCCCTGACGCGCGCGGGGCGGCCCCGGTTTCCCGATCGGTCAGCAGACCGCCCCGGCCGCCCCCTGCCGCACGCATGCGACGACCGGCGAGTCCCGCAGGGCCCGGGAGACGCGGAGGAGGTCCCGCGGGCCGGGCGTGGCCCGGGCGGCCCCGTCCGCGCCGTCCTCGCCGTCGATGGCCGCCCCCTCCGGGTCGGCGGCGCGGGCCCGTACGGCGGCGGCGACCATGGCGGCCTCGCCGACCGCGCGGGCCGTCTCCTCGTCCGATCCGCCGGCCAGGGCGAGGTCGTACGCCCGCTGCCGCTGCCGCTCGTCGAAGTACGGGCCCAGGTGCAGGAACGCGTCGTGGATGTCCGACTCGCGCTGGATCATGCGCAGCTCCGGCGGCGCCCACCACGCCATCTTCACGCAGGGCGTGCCGGTGGGCGCGCACGGCTGCACCTCGTCCCACAGCGGCCCGAGCCTGCGGTACGTGGTCCAGGTCTGCCAGTGGTCCGACAGCCGTTGGCAGACCAGCGGCAGGACGAAGCCGATGGCGCTGATCAGCGCGCCGAGCGAGGCGAGCGGCGGCGCGACGTACGTGCTCAGGTCGTCGAGGTCGTAGCCGGTCCAGCGGGCGACGACCGCGGAGATCTTGGTGGCGTCGTAGCTGAGGTTGAGGATGTAGCCCGCCACGATGATCATCAGGCCGGTCCGCAGCCAGCCGCGCACCTGGAGGGACCAGCGCCAGCACATGGCCACCATCACCACGGCCGCCACCAGGTGCGCGGTCAGGTAGAGGGCGATCATCTCCCGGACGTACGGCGCGCTCGCGTAGTACGTGTCGAAGTCCCGCAGCCGCTCGTCGGGCGCCTCGCCCATCGAGAAGAGCACGACGAGCACCACCGCGACGCCGCAGTAGCCGCCGATCCACCGGCGCGAGGTGCGCCGGGTGACCTCGGCGGGGCCGCCCCGCCAGTTCACGATCAGCACCAGGCAGGCGGCGCTGAACAGGGTGATCAGGCAGTACACGAGCGGAGCCGAGAAGTTGGTGACGCCGGTCAGCTCGTTGACCGCCTCGATGGTGGGCGGGGCGGCGAAGGCGAAGGCCGATCCGGCCAGGACCAGCAGGGAGCACACCGCGCGCAGCAGGGGGTCCCGCCAGTTGTTGCGCAGCGCCGGCAGTTTGAAGGCGAGTGCGATGCCCAGCGCGGCTGCCGGGATGTAGTAGTCCTGGCCGTTCAACGGTCGTTCCTGTGCCCCCGGTATCCGAGCGAGGCCTCGATGCGCCCCGCCAACTGGTCGCGCTGTGCGGGCGCCCGGTGGCTCGCCGACCCGGCGAGCCAGGTCCGGCACCGACTGCCCAGCAGTAAGCCGAAGGTCTCGGCCTCGGTCTCCTCGCGGATGTCGGCGCGGGTGCGCGCCGCCACGCGCCGTACGGTCTCGCCGAGGTCGGCCTCGTCGGACAGCAGGCGGGCGGCGACGGCGGCCCCGTCGACGTGGTGGCTGCAGTGGCCGGCCTTCATGTGCCACAGTTCGTGACCGAGGATCACCAGCTGGTGGTCCGGGGCCGTGCGCTCCTCGACGACCACCAGGTCCCGGTCGGCCATGTCGAGCCACAGGCCGCTCGCCGTCCCGGGCGGGAACGCGGCCATCCGGAAGTCCACCCGGCGGCCGCGGATCCTGCTCATGCCCTCGCAGAGGGCGGCGTAGAGGTCCACGGGTTCCACGGGCGCGGTCAGCTGGAGGCCGGCCACCAGCTCGCCGCACAACCGGCGCTGCTCTCTGCCTATGCTCACCGTTCTCCCCGTCGGCGTGGCTCCGGATCAGGACTCAAGGATCGGACGACCCAGAATCAGACTGCTGTCGACTGGGCCGGATCAGGAATCGTTCGGTTTGACGCTCTCCAGGAGCATGTCCAGCCACTCGGCGACCTTGTCGCGGTGCTTGTCGCTGGGCAGCTGCGCGGCGCGCCAGGCGATGCCGCGCACCCCGTGGTTCTGGAGCAGTCTGGCCAGGGGATCGCCCGCCGGGGAGGCGGGGGCGGGCACGGTCTCGCGGGTCCGGCCCGCGTAGTCCTGGAGCAGCTGCTGCTCGGTGCGCAGCAGCGCGTCGGTGAGGGCGTCCGCGTCGTGCGCCGTGAGGAACCCCGCGTGGACGCCGAAGAAGCGCTGGATCGCGTCGCAGTGCTCCATCGTGGGCCGGCGGTCGCCGTTGATCAGCGCACCCGCCTGCTGCCGGGACATCCCGGCGCCGTCGGCGATCTCCTGCTGGGTGTAGCGGCGCCCGTTGGGTTTCAGCCTGGTGCGGCGGAGCAGGTCGAGCCGCTGGAGGAAGCGGGTCTGCAGGCAGGGTTCGCCGGCCGGCCTGCCGTCCAGCAGGCTCCGCACCACGTCCATGGGAACGCCGGAGGCCTCGGAGAGGCGGCGCAGGTCAAAGACCTTGTTCGGGTCGCGGCCCATTTTGCCCGCGAGTTCTGCGACGCGCGTGACGGTGGCTGCCAGGGACGGGTTGGCCACCGCGACGGGAGCCGGGAAGCCGTCTGTCACCAGTGGTTCTCCTAGATCGCGGCGAGTCGGTTCGGGCACATGGTCGGCTTTTGGAATCTAGCCGTTCTCCCGCCGCAGGGCCAGAAGTTGCCACAGCTGTGGCGGGAATGAGCTGTCAAGAGGCTGGAATTGCCACGATAGTTGACACTCGAATGACGTCGGTAGCAGGATCGCCAGAGGAAATTGAAGATCCAGACCGTGAGGAGGGGGAGCTCTCGGTGCTACATCTCGCAGCGGTGGGCCCGTCCGATGGCCTCGCCCGAGCCGGTGAGGGGCGCCTGGCGGGCGAGGAGTCCGCACGCGGCGCAGTGCGGTCGGAGCGACGCAAGGAGATTTTGCGCCAACGCCGCGAGGAACTGGGCCTGAGCCAAGAGGACCTCGCCGCGCGGTTGCGCATCAGCGTTCGCGCATATGGAAACTGGGAACGCGGACTGGTCAAGGAATGGACCGACCGTAAGCTGCTCGCCCTGGCCGAGGCCCTGGAAATGAGCGAGCGGCAGTGTTTCTGGCTTTTCCGCATCATGGTCGACCGGGACCCCCCGCCGACCTGGCGGGCCGCCGAGGAGAACCGGCTGCCCGAGGACCCCGCCCAACGCGACTACCTGTGCGACTACGCGGCGCTCATGGAGGCCGTGCCCTACCCCAGCTTCCTCGTGGACCACCGCTGGGACGTCGCCCTCACCAACTCGGCGTTCGACAAGCTCTTCCAGTCGGTGCGGCCCCACCCGACCGCCCTCCCCGACGACAACTTCCTGCGCTTCGTACTGTTCCACCCGGACGCGGCCGCCGTCCTGGAGGACCACGAACCGGCCTGGTGCGTCCCGCTGCTGGCCCAGTTCGCGGCGGCGCTGGAGGCCGCCCCGGAGGACGAGGGCCTGCGCAGCATCCGCCAGGAAGTGGCCCGCGACCCCTTCATGGAAGCGGCCTACCGCTACGGCGTGCCGCACTGGCTCGCCACCCACGGGGCCGAGGCCGCCGAGCGCGACGGCGCCGTGCGGACCGTGCGCCACTGGGACCCCCAGTGGGGCCTCGTGCGGTGCCGGCTCGTGGCCGAATCCAGCCGCATGCTCGACGCCATGGGGCTCACCCGGATCACCATGGTCCTCCCGGCGGCACCCCAGGGTGCCTCGGCCGGACCCGTCCGCGGCGACGCCGCCCCGCACCACAAGGGGCCGCGGCTGCGGGCCGTGCCGGCGCTGGAGGACTGACCCGCGGGGGAGACTGGAGCCCTCACACGTGTGCCGCCGAGCGGATGTCGCGGATCGTGGCATTCGCGGTGGCACTGGCCGAAGGGCGGTAGGGCGTGCGGCTGACGATCCTCGGCGGGGGCGGGTTCCGGGTGCCGCTCGTCTACGGAGCACTGCTCGGTGACCACGCCGAAGGCCGGGTGTCCCATGTGACGCTGTACGACGCGGACCCGGCCCGGCTGACCGCCGTCTCCCGGGTCCTCGCCGACCAAGCGGCCGCGGCCGACGCGGCCGCAGCCGCGCGCCGAGCCGAGGTCGGCCCGGGCGCGGGCCCCGCCCCTCGCCCGGCCCCGTCGGTGTCCACCACCACCGACCTGGACGAGGCCCTGCGCGGGGCCGACTTCGTCTTCTCCGCCATCCGCGTCGGCGGCCTGGACGGGCGCGCCGCGGACGAGCGGATCGCCCTGGCCGAGGGCGTCCTCGGCCAGGAGACGGTCGGCGCCGGCGGTGTCGCGTACGGCCTGCGGACCGTACCGGTGGCCCGGGAGATCGCCCGCAACGTCGCCCGGCTGGCCCCCGACGCCTGGGTCATCAACTTCACCAACCCGGCCGGGCTGGTCACGGAGGCCATGGCCGAGGTACTCGGCGACCGGGTGATCGGCATCTGCGACTCCCCGGTGGGGCTCGGCCGGCGCGTCGCCCGCGCGCTCGGCGCCCGCCCGCAGGACGCCTGGATCGACTACGTCGGCCTCAACCACCTCGGCTGGCTGCGCGGCCTGCGCATCGACGGCCGCGACGAACTTCCCCGGCTGCTGGCTGACACGGCGGCGCTCCGGTCGTTCGAGGAGGGGCGGCTCTTCGGGGCCGACTGGCTCCGCTCGCTCGGCGCGATCCCCAACGAATACCTGCACTACTACTACTTCAACCGTGACACCGTACGGGCGTACCAGGCGGCCGAGCAGACCCGCGGGGCCTTCCTGCGCGACCAGCAGCGCGGCTTCTACGCCGAAGCTGGCCGGGACGCGCTGCCGCCCGGGGCGGCGCTGGCCGCCTGGGACCGGACCCGGGCCGAGCGGGAGGCGACGTACATGGCCGAGAACCGCGAGGCCGCCGGCGCCGGAGCCCGGGACGGGAGCGACCCGGAGTCCGGTTCCGGTTCCGGTCCCGGCTCCGGATCCGGCTCCGGCTCCGGCTCCGGCGGCTACGAGGAGGTCGCGCTCGCGCTGATGCGGGCCATCGCCCGCGACGAGCGGACCACGCTCGTCCTCAACGTCCGCAACCGCTCCACCCTCTCCGTCCTCGACGCGGAAGCGGTCATCGAGGTCCCCTGCCTGGTCGACGCCAACGGCGCCCACCCCGTGGCCGTGGACCCCCTGCCGCTGCACGCCGTCGGCCTGGTGACCGCCGTGAAGGCCGTCGAACGCGCCGTCCTCGCGGCCACGGCCGGCGGCTCCCGGGCCGAGGCCGTCAAGGCCTTCGCACTGCACCCGCTGGTCGACTCGGTGGGCGTGGCCCGGCGCCTCCTCGACGCCTACGCGGCCGCCCACCCCGGCCTCGGCCACCTGCGCTGACCCCGGCGCCGGGTCCCCCGTACGGCCCCGTGCCGCATGCGGGCGGGCGGGGCCGCTGTGAGAGTGCGAGATGTGACCACGGCCCCCGCCCGGACCACCGGCGACGCGGCGGCGCCCCCGTTGCTCGACCGGCGGCGGCGCAACGTCGTCTTCGGGACGATCATGCTGGGCGTGCTCCTCGCGGCGCTCGACCAGACGATCGTCGGGACCGCCCTGCCCACGATCGTGGCGGACCTCGGCGGCGGCGACCACATGTCGTGGGTGGTGACCTCCTACCTGCTCGCGGAGACCGTCGTCACGGTGCTGGTCGGCAAGTTCGGCGACCTCTTCGGCCGGAAAGTGGTCTTCCAGGTCTCCGCGATCGTCTTCGTCACCGGCTCGTTCCTGTGCGGCCTGGCCGGCAACATGACGCTGCTCATCGTCTGGCGGGGCGTGCAGGGCGCCGGCGCCGGCGGTCTGATGGTCACCGCCATGGCCCTGATCGCCGACGTGATCCCGTTGCGCGAACGCGGCAAGTACCAGGGCGCCATCGGCGCCGTCTTCGGCGTCGCTACCGTCGTCGGGCCGCTGCTCGGCGGCCTGTTCACCGACCACCTCAGCTGGCGCTGGGCCTTCTACGTCAACGTGCCGATCGCGATCCTCGTCGTGGTCGCGGCGGCCCGCACCATCCCCTCGGTCCGGGCCGCCGGGCGGCCGGTCATCGACTACGCGGGCATCGCCCTGGTCGCGGTCGGCTCCAGCGCCCTGATCCTCGCCACCAGCTGGGGCGGCAACGAGTACGCCTGGAACTCGGCCGTCATCATCGGCCTCTTCGCGGCCGGGGCGATCGCCCTGGCCCTGTTCTGCCTGGCGGAGACGCGGGCGGCCGAACCGATGCTGCCGATGCGGCTCTTCCACAACCCCGTCTTCACCGTGTGCTCGGTGCTCAGCTTCGTCGTCGGCTTCGCGATGCTCGGCGCGATGACCTTCCTGCCGACGTACCTCCAGTACGTGGACGGCGACTCCGCCACGGTGTCGGGCGTACGGACGCTGCCGCTGGTCCTCGGCCTGCTGGTGTTCTCGATCTTCAGCGGCAACGTCACCAGCAGGACCGGCCGCTACCGCATCTTCCCCATCGTCGGCTGCCTGGCCATGGGCATCGGCCTGTACCTGCTGTCGCTGATGGGGCCCGGCACCTCCGCCTGGCTGGAATCGCTGTACATGTTCGTCCTGGGCGCCGGGATCGGCCTGAGCATGCAGGTGCTGACCATCGCCGTGCAGAACACCGTGGACTACGCCGACCTCGGCACTGCCACATCCGGTGTCACGTTCTTCCGCACGCTCGGCTGCTCCTTCGGCACCGCGGTCTTCGGGACGATCTACGCCAACGGCCTCGGCCCGAGGCTGGAGGCGGCCGTCGCCGGGGCGGCCCGCGCCACGGGCGGCGACCCGGAGCAGATCGCCGCGGCCGCGGGGAGCCCGAAGGGCGTCCACGGACTCCCGCCGCAGGCGGCCGTTCCGATCGTCGACGCCTACGCGGACACGCTGCACACCGTCTTCCTGTGGACCGTGCCGGTCGCGGCGGTCGGGCTGGTCGTCGCCCTCTTCCTCAAGGAGGTCCGGCTCCGCGACAGCGCCCGCGCCGCCTCCACCGACATGGGCGAGGGCTTCGCCTCGCCGACCACCGCCTCCGGGGACTCGGCCAAGCTGCTGGAGCTGGCCGTCGGCAAGCTCGTGCGCACCATGGGGCCGGACACCGCCCGGTCCATCGTGGCCGGCTCGGACACCCGGCTGGACATCGCGGGCGCCTGGGCCGTGATGCAGGTCGAGCTGATGACCCGTACGGTCGGCCACGCCAGCCTCGGACTGGTGGCCTCGCGCCGCTCCGTGCCGCCGGAGGTGCTGCTGCCCGTCTTCGACCGGATGGTGGACGAGGGCTACCTCGGCCGCGAGGGACACTTCCTCTCGCTGACCTCGGCGGGGGAGCGGGAGGCCGCGGTCATCTCGAAGGCGTGGGCCGGCTGGCTGGGTGACCAGCTGGAGAAGGACCGCGGCCGGCCGAGCGGCACGGAACTGCGGGCCGCGGCGGACGCCATCGCCAAGCGACTGCTGGCGGAGGACCTCCGCGAGGGCACGTTCGCGCAGCGGGCGCCGGCGGGGGTGTAGGCGGCGGGGGACGGACCGGCCGCCGGGTGCCGCCGGCGGGTCGGCCGGGGCACCGCCGCAGGCCCCTACGCCGCCGCCTTCTCCCGGTGGCTGCGGCTCGGACCACCGTGAAGGCCGGTTCCTGTGGGACTGCAGCTAGTGCTGTGGCCGGGCCCCGGGCCCTTCCGGCTCGTCTGACCCCGCGGAGGCCGTCGGGTAGTCGTGCGGCGACACCGGCGGCAGGGCCGGGGCGAGGTCGGGGCGCCAGCTGCGCAGCACGCCCGCGGAGGGCGCGTACAGGGCGTGCGGGATCTCTTCCGGGGCGAACCACTGCCAGCGGACGATCTTGTGCGGCTCGGTGACCTCGGGCGTCCCCTCGGCGGAGCCGGTGACGGCCGCCGCGGTCAACCGGGTGACCCCGGATTTCGCATCGATCCGGACTGACAGGATCCGGATGTCTGCCGGGTCCACCCGCAGGCTGGTTTCCTCCGCCAGCTCCCGGGCCGCCGCCTGCTCGAAGCCCTCCCCGGGGTCGACCTTGCCGCCCGGCAGCTCCCAGCGGCCGTCGTGCGCCTGGCCGAGCAGGACCCGCCCTGCGGGATCGGCCACGACGAGCCCGACGCCGACGACACCGTTGGCCCGGGGGACGGCCCGCTCGGGGCGCTCCGCGGTCGGCCCGGTCGGCCCGGTCGGCCCGGTCGGCCCGGACTGTCCGGGAGACGTGGGCGGTGTGGGTGGCGTGGGTGTCATCCGGTGGTTCCTCGTCCCTCTTCGCACGGCATGGCCGGCCGGCGGATCCGGCGCGCTCCTGCATCATCTTGCCGGTTCGGCAACGGAACGCGCCGCGCCGCGGCCCGCGGCCCCTGCACAACCGGAAGGACGACGCCATGAACACCACCGCGCAGACGGAACGCACCTTCGACGTGATCGTCGTGGGCGGCGGGGCGGCCGGCCTGGCCGCCGCGCTGACCCTCGCCCGCGCCCGCCGCTCCGTACTGGTGCTCGACTCCGGCAGTCCCCGCAACGCACCCGCGGCCCACCTGCACGGCTACCTCGGGCGGGACGGGGCGGCCCCGGCCGAGCTGCTGGCCGTGGGACGGGCGGAGGTGGCGGCGTACGGCGCTGAGATCCGGTCCGGGGCGGCCGGTACGGCCGTCGCCGCGGACCGGGTGCCCGAGGGCGGGTTCCTCGTGCGGTGCGGCGACGGCTCGGCGGTCCGGTCCGGCCGGCTGCTGCTCGCCACCGGGCTGGTGGACGAGCTGCCGCAGCTGCCGGGGCTGCGCGAGCGCTGGGGGCGGGACGTGCTGCACTGCCCGTACTGCCACGGCTGGGAGGTCCGCGACACGCCCGTCGCCGTGCTGGCCACCGGCCCGCTCGCCGTCCACCAGGCACAGACGTGGCGGAACTGGAGCGACCGGGTCACGCTGCTCGCCCACACCCGTCCGCCCACCGCCGACGAGCGGGAGCTCCTCGCAGCCCTGGGCGTCACGGTGGTCGAGGGCGAGGTGACCGGTCTGACCGTGGCCGGGGACGAGCTGGCCGGGGTGACCCTGGCCGGCGGCGGGTCCGTGGCCTGCCGGGCCCTGGTGGTCGCCCCGCGCTTCACCGCCCGCGCCGGTGTGGCGGCCGGCCTCGGGCTGCCCGTGGTCGCCGTCGAGCGGGACGGAGCGGTGGTCGGCAGCTGCCTGGAGGCGGACCCGGCCACCGGGGCCACCGCCCTGCGCGGCGTGTGGGCGGCCGGGAACCTCACCAACCCGCTGGACCACCTCACCGCCGCGGCCGCGGCAGGGGTGCGCGCGGCGGTGGCCCTGAACGCCGACCTCATCGAGGAGGAGACCCGGCTGGCCCTGGAGGCGTACCGCCACCGGAGCAGCCGCGGCCGGACATGACCTCTCGGACTGGTGTGCGGGTTTCGGCCGGGGTCCCTCCGCGCAGGCTCTGTTCGATCCGACGGGCGTACGGAACGCCGGGTCGCGGTGCGGGCACGAGTCCCGAGGACGAGTCTCGGAATACGCGTTACGGGGTACGGCGATCGGGGGGCGCGCAATGGCACACGTGGTGGTCATCGGCGGGGGCGTCGGCGGGCTGGCGACCGCGCTGCTCGCCGCACGGCACGGACACACCGTCGCACTCTTCGAACGGGACACCCGCGCCCCCGGCACGGCGATCGACCGGGACTTCTTCGGCTGGCACCGGCCCACGGTCCCGCAGGCCACCCAGCCGCACGTCCTCCTCGGTGCCGCCCGCGCGCTGCTGCGCGACGAACTGCCCGACGTGTACGCGGACATGCTGCGGCTCGGGGCCCGCGAGCGCCACGAGCTCGACTGGTTCGACGTACGGCCGCCCGCGCGGCCCGGGGACGAGGACCTGGTCATGCTCCAGGCCCGACGCATCGTGCTGGAAAGCGCGCTGGTCACGGCCCTGCGCGGGGAGGCGGGGGCCGTGCTGCGGCACGGGGAGCCGGTGACCGGGCTGATCACGCGTCCGGGTGCGGGCTCGGGGTCCGGAGCGGGCGCGGGGGAGGGGGCGGCCGGCCCCGCCCGGGTCACCGGAGTGGCCACGAAGAGCGGGGCGCACGCGGCGGACCTCGTCGTGGACGCGGCCGGCCGGCGCGGCGGTACCGAGCGCTGGCTGGCCGCGGCGGGCTGCCGGCCGCCCGTGGTGGAACGGCACCGCACCGGCCTCGCGTACTTCTGCCGCTGGTACCGGCTGCCCGACGGGATGCGGGAGGGCCCGCGCCGCCCGTGGGCGGTGACGGGAGGGCCCTTCGCCGGGTGCGCCGTGTTCCCGGCCGACAACCGCGTCTTCGCCGTCACCCTGATCGTCCACACCCGGGACGCCACCCGGTCGGCGCTGCGCGACCCCGCCCTCTTCGAGAGCGCGGCCCGCGCCTTCCCGCCCGGAGCGGCCTGGCTGGACCTGGGCGCCGAGCCGCTGTCCGACGTCCTGGCCACGGCGAGCCTGGACAACCGGTGGAGCGCGCTCGTCGACGAGCACGGGCCGGTGGTGGCCGGGCTGGTGCCGATCGGCGACGCGATCACCCACACCAACCCGACGCTGGCCCAGGGCACCTCGCTGGCCCTGTGGGCCGCGCTCCGGGTGGCCCGTACCGCCGGGCAGGAGCCCGGGTCGGCCCGGTACGCCGCCGAGCACCACGCATGGGCGGTGCGCACCCTGAAACCGTGGTTCGACTTCCAGGTCGTCGCCGACGCGGCGATCGGGGAGCGGTTCGCGACGCGGGCCGTCCGGGCGGGGGCGGCCCGGGAGACGGCCGCGCTGTTCGACTGCGCCCTGGAGGATCCGGAGGTGATGCGGGCCCGGGCGCGGGTACGGCACCTGGTCGAGCCGCCGGAGCGGGCCTACGCGGACCCGGAGGTCCGGGCCCGGGTGGCGCGCTGGCTGGCGGCGCGGCCCGGGTACGTGCCGAACGCGGTGGGCCCGGACCGGGCGGAGTGGGAGAAGCTCACGTCGGGCTGAGGCCCGGCGCTGCGGGATCAGCCGCCCGGGCCCGTCCCGAGGTCCGTCCCGAGCACCTCGGCGAGGTCGTAGCCGACGACCTCCTCCAGCTGGGCGTACGTACAGCCCTCCGGGGTCCGGTCGGGCCGCCAGCGGCGGAACTGGGCGGTGTGCCGGAAGCGGTCGCCCTCCATGTGGTCGTAGGCGACCTCGCAGACGCGCTCGGGGCTCAGCGGCACCCAGGAGAGGTCCTTCTTGCCGGTCCAGCGGCTCTGCGCGCCGGGCAGGCGGGCGCTCTCGTGGGCGGACTCCTCGGCCCAGGCGGCCCAGGGGTGTCCGGCGGCGTCCGTCATCCGCAGCGGCGCGAGCTCCTCCACCAGCTCGGCGCGGCGCTTCATGGGGAAGGCGGCGCACACGCCCACGTGCTGGAGCGCGCCGCGGTCGTCGTACAGGCCCAGCAACAGCGATCCGACAATCGGACCGCTCTTGTGGAAACGGAAGCCCGCGATGACGACGTCGGCCGTACGCTCGTGCTTGATCTTGAACATGAGACGGGCATCGGGCCGGTAGGGCAGATCGAGGGGTTTGGCGATCACCCCGTCGAGCCCGGCGCCCTCGAACCGCTCGAACCACTCCTGCGCGAGCGCGGGGTCGGTGGTCGCGGGCGCGAGATGGACGGGGGGCCGAGCAGTGGACAGGGCATCGGACAGGGCGGTGCGGCGGTCGGCGAGCGGGGTGTCGAGGAGGGAGCCGTCGCCGAGCGCGAGCAGGTCGAAGGCGACGAAACTGGCGGGGGTCGTCCGGGCGAGGAGGTCGACGCGGGACCGTGCGGGGTGGATCCGCTCGGTCAGCCGGTCGAAGTCGAGCCGCCCGTCATGGACGATCACGATCTCGCCGTCGACCACGCAGCGGTCCGGCAGGTTCTCCTTCAGAGCGGCCACCAGCTCGGGAAAGTACCGGGTCAGGGTCTTGCCGGTGCGGCTGCCGATCTCCAGCTCGTCACCGTCGCGGTGCACGATGGCGCGGAAGCCGTCCCACTTGGCCTCGTACTGCATACCGGGCGGGATCCGGGACACCGACTTGGCCAGCATCGGCTTCACGGGCGGCATCACGGGCAGATCCATGCCAATGATTCTGCGGCGATATGCACCGGTCCGCCCGGTATGCGCGTCGGGCCGGGCCCGCCTACCGTGGCGCACATGGGTGCATCCGGAAACGCGATCGAGCTGGAGGCGGGCGGGCGGACGGTACGGCTGTCCAACCCGGACAAGGTGTACTTCCCGGAGCGGGGCCTGACGAAGCTGGACGTGGCCCAGTACTACCTGGCCGTCGCCGACGGGATCACGCGCGCCCTGCACGACCGGCCCACGACCCTGGAGCGCTACCCGGACGGGGTGGAGGGCGAGTCCTTCTTCCAGAAACGCGCTCCGAAGACCATGCCCGACTGGATCCCGACCGCCCACATCTCCTTCCCCAGCGGGCGATCGGCCGACGAGATGTGCCCCACCGAACCCGCCGCCGTCCTGTGGGCCGCCAACCTCGGCTGTCTGACCTTCCACCCCTGGCCGGTGCGCCGGGCCGACACCGACCGGCCCGACGAGCTGCGCATCGACCTGGACCCGCAGCCCGGCACCGACTACCACCACGCGGTGATCGCCGCGCACGAGCTGCGGGACGTCCTGGAGGAGCTGGGGCTACGGGGCTGGCCGAAGACCTCGGGCGGGCGCGGCCTGCACGTCTTCGTGCCGATCGCACCGCGCTGGACCTTCACCGAGGTCCGGCGGTGCGCGATCGCCATCGGCCGGGAGCTGGAGACGCGGATGCCGGGCCGGGTCACCACCGCCTGGTGGAAGGAGGAGCGCGGCGAACGGATCTTCGTCGACTACAACCAGACTGCCCGCGACCGCACGATCGCCTCCGCCTACTCCGTACGCCCCCGACCACAGGCCCCGGTCTCGGCCCCACTGCGCTGGGACGAGCTCGACTCCGCCGAACCCCGCGACTTCGACATCACCACCATGCCCGCCCGCTTCGCCGAAGTCGGCGACCTGCGCGCGGACATGGACGACCACGCCTTCCCCCTGGACGCCGCGCTGGAACTTGCCGACCGGCACGAACAGGACCAGGGCCTGGGCGACATGCCGTACCCCCCGGACTACCCGAAGATGCCGGGCGAGCCCAAACGCGTCCAGCCGAGCCGCGCCAAACGCGAGAAGTGACCTACCGGCAGCCGAGGTGCGTCAGCCGGGCAGGGCGACTGCCGGCACCGGGGCCGGTGCAGGTGCCGGAGGCTGCTCCGGGAGGTCGTCCGGGGCGGCCGCCAGCGCGCGGAGCCGGCTGAGGACGCCCCGCCCGGCCCGCTCGTACGGCGCCGGGTCGTCGTCCAGCACGGAGGCGGAGTTGGCCAGCTCCATCAGCGCGATGATCTCGAACGCCAGCTGCGCCACGTCCGCGGGCTCGGCCTCCTCCCGGAACCCACCGGCCAGTTCGGCCTCGCGCAGCTGCTGCTCCACGTACCGGGTCCAGTCGGCGCGGGCGGCGGCGATCCGGTCGCGCACGGGACCGGGACGCGAGGCGAACTCCGCGGCGACCGAGTGGAAGAAGCACCCGCCGGAGAAGACCCGGCGAGCGGAGTAGGCGAGCCACCGTTCGCACAGCCGCCACACCTTGCCGACCCCGGCGGGCTCCTCGCGCCCGGGTCGGACCACCTGCGCGGCGAACACGGCCGAGGCGGCGCGGACCGTGGCGATCTGCAGCTCCTCCTTGGAGCCGAACAGGGCGAAGACGCCGCTCTTGCTCAGGCCGAGATCGCTCGCGATCCTGCCGAGGGACAGGCCCTCCAGCCCCTCCGTCGAGGCGAGGTCCACCGTCCGCGCGAGAACGGTCCGCCGCGTCTGGTTGCCGCGCTCCACGCGTCCGTCAGCCATGCGGTCAGCCTAGCCACACGCACGGTCGTCCGGTCCGTGGGGCCGTCGCGGGGTCGCGGCGGGCCGCTGTCAGTGCCGGATGCGATGCTCGACGCGAGGACGGGCGGGAGCACCTGTGAAGGCGTGTTGATCGGTCGTTGATCGGACGTCCATCGGAGGCCGTGAGGATCTCCGGCATGTCGATGAACACCGTCACCACCATCACGTCCGCCACCGCTGAGCCCGCCGCCACTGCCACCCTGCCGGCCTGGTACGAGGTCGCCCTGTGCGCCCAGACCGGCCCGGAGTTCTTCTTCCCGGAGCCGGGATCCTCACTGCGGGAGGCGAAGCGGCTGTGCGCCGCGTGCGAGGGGCGGGCGGCCTGCCTGGAGTACGCCCTCGCCAACGACGAGCGCTTCGGTGTCTGGGGCGGCCTCTCCGAGGCCGAGCGTCACGCCCTCCGCCCGCGCCGCTGACCCCGGCCCGGGGCCGGGATCGGGGGGTCGGGTGCGGCCGGGACCCGGGGGTCAGCCCTTGCGGGCGGCCAGACGGGCCGCGCGGGCGGCCAGGCGCTCGTCGAACTTGCGCGCCTCCGAGTCGAGGCCGTTCATGAACAGGCCCAGCTCGTCCTGCGCCTTCTGGCCTTCCGGGCCGAGGCCGTCGATGTCCATGACCTTCAGGAAGCGCATGACCGGGCTCAGCACGTCGTCGTGGTGGATCCGCAGGTTGTAGACCCCGCCGATCGCCATCTGGGCAGCCATCCGCTCGAAGCCGGGCATGCCGTGTCCGGGCATCCGGAAGTTCACCACGACATCGCGCACGGCCTGCATCGTCAGGTCCGGGGCGATCTCGAAGGCGGCGCCCAGCAGGTTCCGGTAGAAGATCATGTGCAGGTTCTCGTCCTGCGCGATCCGGGCCAGCATGCGGTCGCAGACCGGGTCGCCGGACTGGTGACCGGTGTTGCGGTGCGAGATCCGGGTCGCCAGCTCCTGGAAGGCGACGTACGCCACCGAGTGCAGCATCGAGTGCCGGTTGTCGGACTCGAAGCCCTCCGACATGTGCTGCATGCGGAAGGCCTCGAGCTTGTCCGGGTCCACCGCACGAGACGCCAGCAGGTAGTCGCGCATCACGATGCCGTGGCGGCCCTCCTCGGCGGTCCAGCGGTGCACCCAGGTGCCCCAGGCGCCGTTGCGGCCGAACAGCGTGGCGATCTCGTGGTGGTAGCTGGGGAGGTTGTCCTCGGTCAGCAGGTTCACCACCAGCGCGATCTTGCCGATGTCGGTGACCTTGGACTGCGCCGGGTCCCAGGCCTCGCCGTCCTCGAAGAAGGCGGGGAAGTTCCGGCCGTCGCTCCACGGGACGTACTCGTGGGGCATCCAGTCCTTGGTGACCTTCAGGTGGCGGTTGAGCTCCTTCTCCACCACCTCTTCCAGCGCGTACAGCAGCTTGGCGTCGGTCCACGCCTGAGAGCTGCCGAGGTGGGGAGAGGTGATCGTCACGGGTGCTCCTGGGGACAAAGCGAATTACCTACGGTTCCGTAGCCTACGACGCCGTAGGTTAAGCGGACCGTGAGGGTGAGCCAAGCCCCAGGCGTTCATATGCCCGGTTACGTCCGGTTATCTATGCAGTTGGTGAGCGTGTGCGCGGGCGTGCGCGGGGCGAATGTCACGCCGGCAGGTGGTTTCGCCACGCCGCCTTGACGATGACCGGCGACCCGACAGCGGAGCCGGGGCGAAACGGGGGCCGGGCCGAGCCGGCCCGGCCCCGGGTGGGGCCGGGTCCGGTCCGGGGGCCAGGGCGGCTCGCGCGGTGGTCGGGTCGGGTGCGTCGGTCCGCCGGGTCAGGCGGACCAGAGCGTCTCCCGGACCTCCTCGGCCGTGGTCGGCCGGAGCGTGCCGTCGAGCAGCAGCCAGCGCGTGATCCCGATCGACTCCAGGAACGGCACGTCGTGGCTGGCTACCAGCAGCGCGCCCTCGTACGCGTCCAGCGCACCCGCCAGCTGCCGTACGCTCGCCAGGTCCAGGTTGTTCGTCGGCTCGTCCAGCATCAGCAGCTGCGGGGCCGGCTCCGCCAGCAGCAGCGCCGCCAGCGCCGCCCGGAACCGCTCGCCGCCCGACAGCGTGCCCGCAGCCCGGTCCGCCCGGCCGCCGCGGAACAGGAAGTGCGCGAGCCGCGCCCGGATCAGGTTGTTCGAGGCGTGCGGGGCGAACCGGGCCACGTTCTCCGCCACCGACAGGCCGTCGTCGAGCACGTCCAGCCGCTGCGGCAGGAACCCCACCGGAACGTGCGCCGCCACCTCCCCGGACAGCGGGTCGAGCAGCCCGGCGACCGTGCGCAGCAGGGTCGTCTTGCCGGAGCCGTTGCGGCCCACCAGCGCGATCCGCTCCGGGCCGCGCACGTCCCACTCGCCCGGCACCCCCGCGCCGTGGGCCAGCCGCACCCCGCTCAGCGTGAGCACCCGGCGCCCCGGCGGGACCTGGGTCGCGGGCAGCACGATCCGGATGTCGGCCTCGTCCCGGACGGCCTCCACCGCTTGGTCCAGGCGCTCCTTCGCCTGCGCCAGCCGCTCGGTGTGCAGGGCACGGTGCTTGCCCGCGGACTCCTGGGCGGTGCTCTTGTTGCCGTTCGCGATGATCTTGGATGCGCGCTTGGTGTCGTACATCTTCTGCGCGTACTGCCGGCGCCGCGCCAGCTTCATGTGCGCGTCGACCAACTCCCGCTTCTGCCGGATGACATCGGCCTCGGCCGTTCGGACCAGCCGCTCGGCCGCCTCCTGCTCCGCGGCGAGCTGCGCCTCGTAGTCCGAGAAGTTCCCGCCGTACCAGTGCACTTCGCCGTCGTGCAGGTCGGCGATCTGGTCGACCCGCTCCAGCAGCTCGCGGTCGTGACTGGCCAGCAGCATGACCCCGGGCCAGGACTCGACCGCCGCGTACAGCCGGCGACGGGCCCGCAGGTCCAGGTTGTTCGTCGGCTCGTCCAGCAGCAGCACGTCGGGTCGGGCCAGCAGCAGGGCCGCCAGCCGCAGCAACACGCTCTCGCCGCCCGAGAGTTCGCCGACCGTGCGGTCGAGGCCGATCCGGGCGAGACCGAGCTGGTCCAGGGTGGCCAGGGCGCGCTCCTCGACGTCCCAGTCGTCGCCGACGGCGGCGAAGTTCTCCTCGGTCGCCTCGCCCGCCTCGATGGCGTGCAGGGCGGCGCGGGCGGCCCGGATGCCGAGCGCCTCGTCGATGCGGAGAGAGGTGTCGAGGGTGACGTTCTGCGGGAGGTGGCCCAGGGTGCCGGCGACGGTCGACTTGCCGTCGGTCGGGGCCAGTTCACCCGCGATGAGCTTCAGCAGGGTGGACTTCCCGCTGCCGTTGCGCCCGATCAGGCCGGTGCGGCCGGGGCCGACGGCCAGCTGGAGCCCGTCGAAGACGGTGGTGCCGTCGGGCCATTCGAAGGACAGGGTGGAGCAGGTGATGAAAGCAGCGGACATCGTACTCATGGAGGCCTCCGGGTTGCGTGAAAGGTGACTGCAACGGGGGGAGACGGCCGAGGACGGACCCGGTGGCGAGGTCCCGCGGGTGGCGCGTGCGGCACGTGCTGCACGGCTGCACGGGCTGCACGGGCTGCACGTGATGCGCGGGCACTGCTGTGCCTCGGTGCGACGTGCCGTGCCGGCGTGCGGCGGCGGGATCGGCTTGTATGACCGGTGTGCGGGTGTCGGTGTCGGTCGGCGTCTCGGCCTCAGAAGTCCAACGTACTGGCTCCGTTCGAAGAGGAGGGGCGACGACGAAGCTACGGGCGGCCGGAGCCGCCCGCAAACGATTTACGTGCCGGCCGGGGCGCCGGGCTCAGTGGGGGCCTCGCATGAGCTCGGCCAGGCCGTGGTCCACGTCGAGGTACAGGTGCTCCAGCCCCGGCGGAACGATCTCGGCCGCGCGGTCCAGGAAGCGGTGCAGCTCGGCCGTGGCCATCAGGACGATCGCGACGCCCTCGGGCGCGTGGAACTCGATCGTCGTCCGCTCGGCGTCGTACGGCCGTACCCGCACGTCGCCGTACCCGGTCGGGCGGTCCACGCCCGATTCGAGGAGCTCCCGCCCGAACGTCCACGAAACCTCGACGCCCTCCAGCGTGGCCGGAGCGGGGAAGGCCATCCGCACGGCGAACGGATCCGCGCGGTCGTAGCAGAGAGTGACGGGTACGGTCTCGACCTTTGGCGCAGTGGCCACCAGACGTGCCTGCACAGCCTGCTCGATAACAGTGATCAAGGCTCGCTCCCTTGCGGCGGAATTCCTGCCGGGCGTGGGTGGGGCCCGGCATCCGGATAGACGCCGCAATCGGCAAATCCGTGCACGGCAGATGACGTGAGCTGTGTCACCGCTTGGCTGGATCGCATCCGTTTGATCGCACAGAGTGACGGTGGTGGGGTTGTGCCCGAAGGGTCGTCACTTCTTGCCACATGATCCGGAGCGGTCACAAAAAGGCTGGTTCCCGCTCACTCCACAGGCGCAGAGCATCGCCCTGGTTTCGGTGTGAACGATTCCGTCCGAGGTCGTCACGCGCAGTTCGCCACGGAGCACCAACTGCCCCGCCGGCGTCCGCACGACCGTCGTCGGCCGGTCCGGCTCCTCGGGCGGCCCGTCGGCGAGCCGGTACCGGAGCGCGCCCGACGGGCAGCGCCGGATCACCTCGGCGACCCGATCCGGATCGGCGCCGTCCGGCTGCACCCAGGGGCGCTGCCCGCTGTCGAACACCTCCGGCAGGCCGCGCACGCACTCCGCGGCGTGCAGGCACCGGCCGGTCTCGTAGGTGACGGTGATCTGCCTGCCCGGATAGGCCTTGGGGCGGCTGGGCTCCTCGGGGCGGCTGGGTTCCTCGGGTCGGTTGGGCTGGTCGGACTCCATGCGCTGCGTGGGCTGCTCAGGCTGCTTGGAGGACATGCACTCACGGTAGGAACGCGGGGCCGGGGACGCACCCTGGACGGCGAATCCGGGGTGCATTAGCTTCCGGCGCCATGAGACTTCTGGGAGTTGGCATGCTCGCGGCGGCTTTGATGCTGGGGCCCGCGGTGGCACCGGCACGGGCCGACAGTGGAGAGGCGCGGGAGGGAGGCGGGGCACCGGATGCTTACGGGGCCGGGGAGTTACGGGAGCTGCGCGGTGTGGGCTGGGCGCTGAAGCAGACCGGCAAGGACGCCCGGTTCCGCGGACTGGCCGCCGTCAGCCGCACCACGGCCTGGGTGGCCGGCTCCAAGGGCACCGTGCTGCGCACCGTCGACGGCGGACGGAACTGGCAGGACGTCTCGCCGCCGGCCGCCGCGGCCGATGCCCTGGAGCTGCGCGACATCGAGGCCTTCGACGCGCGGCGCGCCGTCGCCCTGTCGATCGGGGAGGGGGAGGCCTCGCGGGTGCTGCGCACCGAGGACGGCGGCAGGACATGGACGGAGGCCTTCCGGAACACCGACCCGCGTGCCTTCTACGACTGCCTCACCTTCTTCGACTCCCGGCACGGCCTGGCGGTCAGCGACCCGGTGGACGGCAGGTTCCGCGTGCTGTCGACGGACGACGGCGGCCGGAGCTGGGCGGTGCTGCCGGACGCGGGCATGCCGGAGGCCCTGCCGGGCGAGGCCGGCTTCGCGGCGAGCGGGCAGTGCCTCGTGAGTTCCGGGTCCCGGGACGTGTGGCTGGCCACGGGCGGCGGCACCGTCGCCCGGGTCCTCCACTCGGCGGACCGCGGGCGCACCTGGCGGGCCGCCGTGTCCGGTATCCCGGCGGGCGACCCGGCCAGGGGGGTCTTCGCGTTGGCCTTCCGCGACCGTACGACGGGGCTCGCCGTCGGCGGGGACTACCGCACCGGCCAGCCGTCCCCGCAGGCCGCCGCCGTCTCGGCGGACGCGGGCCGCAACTGGAGCCCGTCCGGGACCCCGCCGCCCGCCTACCGGTCGGGCGCGGCCTGGCTCCCGCACACGCGCGGCGCGGCCCTCGCAGTGGGGCCGACCGGCACGGACGTGACGACGGACGGGGGTCGCACCTGGCGGGCGCTGGAGCCGGGCTCGTTCGACACCGTCGACTGCACGGCCGACGGCAGTTGCTGGGCGGCGGGGGAGAAGGGACGGGTGGGGCGGCTGGAACGCCGCTGATCAGGTGGTGGGGTGCGTGAACAGGTCCATGCTGCCGAAGTGGCTGGGCACGAACCCCGCCGCCTTGTAGACGGGCTCGCCGGCGGCGCTGGCGTGCAGCTGGATGTAGTGGATCCCGATGCCGTTCAGCCATGCGACGAGCCCGTCGACGATCCGGCGGGCATGGCCCTGCCCGCGGAAGGCGTCGTCGGTGACGATGCCGTCGAGGTAGCCGCGGCGGCCGTCGGTGTACTGGGGCCTGGGCAGGTGGTACGTCACCCAGGCCATCCCGGTGGCCACGAGGGGCTCGCCGGGTGCTCCGCCGACGACCAGGATGTGCACGTCGGACCGGTCGTCGATCCGCTCGAGGAACCACCCGCGGGCGACGTTCCGCCAGGCGGCATCGGAGGGCCCGGGCTCAACGCCGAGCGCGGCGAGCGCGACGGCCCGCAGCCGAATGAGCTCGGGTATGTCGGCGGGGGCGGCGGGACGGGGGTGGTACATGCGGGCTCCTGGGTGGGCGGTGGTTGACGCTGGGGCGGACCTGGCGGCCGGACCCGGCAGGGCGGGGCGCTCCCCGCAGCCGTGGCGGACCGGTTGACCGGGGGAGGGGGCATGGCGGGCGGTCCCGGCGACGCGACGCGACGCGACGCGACGGGGCGGGGCGGAGCGAGCTGGGCGGTGGCTTGGGCGGGGCGGCGGTCGCCTGGGCGGGGTCGGTGCGGGCGCGCCGGAACGGCGGCGAACCGGACACCCGCGGGCGGCATCGCGCCGCCGAAGGCGGCCGCGGTGAGCGGGATGCCCGACCCGGGGTCGGAAGCGAATCCGGGGGCTTCCCGGCAGCCCATTGTCCTTCCGGTGCGGGCCGGCCGGTCAAGGGCGCTCCTCCTTCGTCGTCGCGTCGCTACGCGATGGCCTTCGGCCACCCTTGACAGACCGACCCGCCCCGGAATGCCAAAGAGCTGCCGGGAAGCCCCCGAAGGATGGCCAGGGGGATCCTTGAAGTACGGCCCTCGCCAGAGCAGCCGCCCCCGCGCTCCGCCTCGCAGCACCCTCATGCGTCGGGACCGCCAGCTCCCGGCCCCCGCAGGGCGCGCGGGCACGAACCAGCCCCCAGGCCGCACCCAGAGGCCGTTCGAGAGCAACAGCCCCCAACCTGCCGAAAATGTCGACCAGAAGCCCATCGAGCCCCGCCAAACGCCCCAGATCGCTACGCGCTCCTCCCGACACGGCGTCCGCCCCCCGTCTGGTGTCGGACATAAGCCGCCCAAGACCTCTACGTGCTCCTCCCGATACGGCGTCTGGCTACCGTCTCGGGTTGGGCATAGGCCGCCCAAGACCTCTACGTGGTCCTGGCGGGTAGGCGTCTGGCTGCCGTTTGGGGTCGGGCGTAGGCCGCCGATGACCTGCACACGACGTTCAAGTGTGGGCTGAGGGGGAGGAGTTCTCGTGCGTGCTGTGTGCCAGAGCGCGTTGGTGAGTTGATGTGGTCGCGCGTGGTGGTAGGTGGACACCAGAATCGGCCCTTCTATGCGTTGAATGCCGCTTATTTGAGGCCAAGTGGCCTCCTTCCCGGCCCAGACGGTCGTCCGCCGCCGGACTTGGCGCACCACCTGTTGGTCTGACGCGCCCCGACTGCCGTCGGGCGCCGGCTTGCCGTGTGCGTAGCGAGCTGAAGCGTCTCTCGGCCCCCGACGGCGGTCGGCCGCCGAGGAGACAGGAGCGCGTAGCGATCTGTTGCGCCCACTAGCCCCAGACGGGGGCCAGACGCCTACCCGCCAGGACCACGTAGAGGTCTTGGGCGGCTTATGTCCGACCCCAGACGGGGGGCGGACGCCGTGTCGGGAGGAGCGCCTAGCGATCTGGGGCGTTTGGCGGGGCTCGACGGGCTTCTGGTCGACATTTCCGGCAGGTTGGGGGCTTGTTGCTCTCGAACGGCCTCTGGATGCGGCCTGGGGGCTGGTTCGTGCCCGCGCGCCCTGCGGGGGCCGGGAGCTGGCGGTCCCGGGTGCCTGGGATGCCGCGGGGCGGAGCCGGGGGCGGGCTGCTCTGGCGAGGGCCGTGTGTGGAATGGTCCCCCTGGCCATCCTTCGGGGGCTTCCCGGCAGCTCTTTGGCATTCCGGGGTGGGCCGGTCTGTCAAGGGTGGCCGAAGGCCATCGCGTAGCGACGCGACGACGAAGGAGGAGCGCCCTTGACGGGCCGGCCCGCCCCGGAAGGACAATGGGCTGACGGGACGCCCCCGGGCACTCTTCCGACCCCGGTCGGCCGTGATCCCGTTCCCGGGGCCGTGGTCACGCGGTGCTTGCCTTCCGTGCAGGGGCGTCACCCGTGTCGTCGCCGTCCCGCTGGCCGGCCGCCGCCCGTGTCGTCCCCGTCCCACTCGGCCGTCGCCGCCCGGGGCGCCCTCGTCCTGCTCCTGGCCCGGCCCGCCCTACGTCGCCAGGTGTTCGCGGACCGGGGTCAGATCCGCCGACGTCTTCGTGGCGATGAACTCCGTGATGCGGTACTCGCAGACGCCGGCCACCGTGAAGGGGTCCTCCTCCGCGATGCGCTCGGCCTCGGCGCGGGAGACTCCCGCCGCCAGGATGATGCCGCCGTCCCGCGGGACCTTGCGGCCCGAGGCGAGGAAGACGCCCGAAGCGTAGTAGCGGTCGAGCCAGGCGATGTGGGCGTCCAGCTCCTCTTCGACGGCTTCGATGGGCGCTGTGTACGTGAGCTCCATGACGAACATGATCGTCAGGTTACTCTCGCACCATCATGACGAGTGTGAAGACCCCCGCCGACGAGGCCGAGGCCCGGGCGATACAAGACGAACTGCGCAATCTGGTCGTGCTCGACGAGCCCGGTCCGCTCCCCGGACGAGGGCTCGTCGCCGGGGTCGACGTCGCGTACGACGACGAGCAGGACCTGGTCGCCGCCGCGGCCGTGGTCCTCGACGCCGCCACCCTGGAGGTCGTCGAGGAGCGGACGGCGGTGGGGCACGTGAGCTTCCCGTACGTCCCCGGGCTGCTCGCCTTCCGGGAGCTGCCCACCGTCCTGGCCGCCCTCGACGCCCTGACCGCCGCCCCGGACCTCGTCGTGTGCGACGGCTACGGCCTCGCCCACCCCCGCGGGTTCGGTCTGGCCTGCCACCTCGGGGTGGTCACCGGGCTGCCGAGCATGGGGGTGGCGAAGAACCCGTTCACCTTCACCTACGAGGAGCCCGGTGCCCGGCGCGGGGACGCCGCCGCGCTGCTCGCCGCCGACGGGGCCGTCGTGGGGCGCGCCCTGCGCACCCAGGACGGGATCAAGCCGGTGTACGTGTCCGTCGGCCACCGGATCTCACTCGACAACGCCTGCGCCCACGCCCTCGCGCTGAGCCCCCGGTTCCGGATCCCGGAAACCACCCGGCACGCCGACTCCCTGTGCCGCCGGGCCCTGCGCGCAGCCTCCTGACCCCGGAGCCTTCCTCCTGCCCCCGGGGCCTTCCTCCTGATCCCGGAGCCTCCCTCCTGACCCCGGAGCAGCCCCGAGCCCCGCCACCGGGGTCAGTCCACCGATGCCACCCGGAACCGGATCCCCGTCTTCTGTAGCCGTTCCAGCAGGGCGTCGCCCATCGCCACCGCCGTGGTGAGCTGGCCCGCGCGCTGCGGCAGGGCGTCGTACGCGAGGCACAGCGCTGATTCGGCCAGCATCTTGGCGGTCTCGCCGTAGCCCGGGTCGCCGCCCGACACCTCGGTGAACACGCGGCGGCCGCCGCCCTCGCCGACGAAGCGGAGGGTGAACCAGCTGCGGGCCCGCCGCTCGGCGTCGGGGCCCTGGCCCGGCTCCCAGCGGCCCATCAGCCAGCGGCGGGCCGGCGGCAGCTGGGCCAGGGCCGCGGTCGCGCCGACCGCCACGGTGGCGCCGACGGCGACGGGGAGGTGCTTGACCGAGGCGTAGTGCCGGTAGCGGAAGTCGGGCCCGTACCGCTCCAGCGCGGCCGCCGACCGGCTCACGACCTGCGGGTCCAGGGAGGGCAGGGGCATCGCCCAGGTGCCGGTCTCCCGGCTGAACCGCGGTGCGCCCAGCGGCCCCCGGACGCGCCGCCCGGGCAGCCGGGGCTCGTGCAGCCGGCGGGCGCGGGCCGCGGCCAGGGCCTGAGGGCCGCGGCCCATCGCGGTGAGGGCGGAGGCCAGGGTGCCGCCGGAGAAGAAGGCGTTGGACCGCACGAACCCGTCGACCCGCAGCGCGGCGTCCTCCGGAAGCTGCTGCACCGTGAAGTAGGTGCCGAGGTCGGCCGGGATGCAGTCGAAGCCGCAGGCGTGCACCAGGCGCGCCCCGGTCTCCCGGGCGCGGGCGTCGTGCTCGACGTACATGCGGTCCACGAACTCCGGCTCGCCGGTGAGGTCGACGTAGTCGGTGCCCTCCTCGGCGCACGCGCCGACCAGCTCCTTGCCGTACAGGACGTACGGTCCGACGGTCGTGGCGAGGACACGGGTGGAGGCCGCCAGCTCGCGCACGGCCGCCGGGTCGGAGGCGTCCGCCTGCAGCAGCGGCACGTCGGCGCAGCCGGGGTGCTGGGCGGCGAGCCGTTCGCGCAGCCGTTCCAGCTTGCCGGGGTCGCGGCCCGCGAGGGCCCACCGGCAGCCGGCGGGGGCGTGCCGGGCGAGGTACTCGGCGGTGAGCGACCCGACGAACCCGGTCGCTCCGAAGAGCACGATGTCGTGGGCCCGGTCCCCGCGCCCCTGTCCGCTCCGCCCAACCTCTTCGTCCATCACGGCTCCTCCCAGCTCGTATTGGTGGCCGAGGCTAGCGTGCGGCGCGTGTACGGCGATCAGCGCCCCGCCAGTGGCCCGGAGGCCGCTGACGGGGCGCTGCGCTGCACGCGTGCGGAGACGGATCGACCGCACAGACGCACCGACCGCAGAGACGGGATCGACCGCAGAGACGGATCGGCCACGCATGGCGGATCGACCACACCTGGCGGATCGACCGCAGGGTCAACCGACCACGGGGTCAGTTGTCCTGGTACAGGCCGAACACGTCGACGATGAGGTCGATGTTGCCGTCGCTCTGGTTCCAGAAGTCGACGATGCCGTTGGCGCCGGTGCTGGCCTGGACGAGGTTCGGGACCGTCTTGCCCACCGTCCAGTTGAGGGTGGAGGAGGTGGGGGCGGCCGGCCAGGTGGCCGTGTCGTCGATGTACGCGTCGATGGTGTTGGGGTCCGGGGAGACGGCGAGGTAGCCGTTGTCCTTGGTGTTGGTCACCGTGGAGTTCAGTACGAAACCGGTGATGCCGGGCTCGCCCGCCGCGAGCGGCAGGTAGACGTAGCCGCGGCCGCCGAGCGGGCCCTCGCCCCAGGTGGCGTTGTCGCGGGTGTCGAGCAGGCGCTCCGGCTGGAACGGCAGGTAGGCGCCGGCGCTGGCGGGGCTGTAGTAGCCGACGACGTCGACGATGACGTCGGCCGGGTTCCAGCCGCCGTTGCGGACGACGATCTTGCCGTCGGGGCCGACGGGGACGATGACCGAGTTGGCGATGGTCTGGCCGGCGGTGAAGTTCACGTTCGAGGCGGTCGGGGCGGACTGGCCGCTCGGGTAGACCGTCAGGTGGCCGTCGCTCTTGGGGTTGGTGACGGTGACGTTGAGGGCGACGGCCTTCACGCCGGAGGCCGGGACCTTGCCCTTGCCGGCGATCTGGACGTTGAAGGAGCCGTATCCGGCGACCTGGCCCTTGGCGGTGCCGGTGCCGTTGCGGGTGTCGACGAAACGTTCCGGCGCGAGGGGGGTGTAGCCGCTGGACGCGGACTGGGTGAAGTAGCCGGTGACGTCGGCGATGAGGTCGACCGACTCCCAGCCGCCGTTGTACAGGTTGACGTAGCCGTTCGCGCCGACCGGGACGATGACCAGGTTGGGGACGGTCTGGCCGGGGGCGAAGTTCACGTTGGACGTGGTGGGGCGGTCGTCGCCGTCGGCGAAGGCGGTGACGTGGCCGCCGCTGGTGGTGTTGGTGACGGTGACGTTGAGGACCACCGCGGTCACGCCCGCCGGGATGCCGCCGTTGCCGGCGATCTTCACCTTGGCGGAGGTGTACGGGGCGACCTTGGTCTTCGCCGCGCCCGTGCCGTTGCGGGTGTCGAGCAGGCGGGTCGGGCCGTACGGGGTGTAGTCGGAGCCCTCGGTGGTGACCTGGACCTCGTTGGTGACCGCGGTGGCCGTGGCGGAGTCCGTCACGGTGACCTTGACGGTGTACGTGCCGAGCTCCGCGTAGGTGTGCTCGCTGGCCACGGGCTGGCCGCTGCCGTCGTAGGCGGCGTTGGTGGTGGCGCCGTCGCCCCAGGCGATGGAGACGGAGGCGCTGGTGGCGAGGTTCTGGACCCAGGTGTCGAGGGCGAGGCCGTGGGCGCTCGTGGTGTACGCGTCGACGCCCACCTGGAAGTCGACCGCGCCGGTCTCGGCCGTCATGGCGCCGGCGCCCGGGGCGGTCGGCTGCGGGGCGGAGAGCCGGTTCTTGGCCGCCGGCGGGGTCTGCCGGGTGGACTCGGCGGCGGGGCTGCTGAACTTGGTCTTCTTCACGGCGTCGGCCGGGACCAGGTCGGGCGTGGTGAGGCCCTTGGCGCCGCCGTCGGTGGCCGGGCCGGTGGCCTGGGCGGCGGTGCCGGGAAGGAACGAGATGCCCGCTGCGAGGACGGCGGCGGACGCTGCGAGTCGGCGGTAGGACACCGAGCCCCCCAATGATCAGGTAGCCCTCGGTCAGGGCTGGAAACGCGCTCAGACTACAGAGGCGATTTTCAGCCATTCACCGACCCCCACCTTTGCTCCCGGACCCCATGGAAAACGCCCCGGAAAGCGGCCTGACCAGCCGTTTCCGGGGCGTTGTGGCGGGGTTTCGCCGTTCGGATCAGTTGTCCTGATACACGCCGAAAATGTCGACGACGAGGTCGATGTTGCCGTCGCTCTGGTTCCAGAAGTCGATGATCCCGGACGGGCCGCTCGCGGCCTGGACGAGGTTCGGGACGGTCTTGTTCCAGGTCCAGTTCAGGGTGGACGAGGTGGGGGTGGGCGGCCAGACGTCGCTGCCGTGGTCGTAGTCGCTCAGCGAGTTCGGGTCCGGGGTGACGGCGAGGTAGCCGCTGTCCTTGGTGTTGGTCACCGTGGAGTTCAGGACGAAGCCCTTGGTGTGGGGGAGGCCGTCGGCGAGCGGCATGTAGATGTAGCCGCGGCCCTCCAGCGGGCCCCACTTCCACTGCGAGCCGTCGCGGGTGTCGAGCAGGCGCGAGGGCTTGACCGGGACGTACGCGTTCGCGCTGTCCGGGCTGTAGTAGCCGACGACGTCGACGATGACGTCGGTCGGGTTCCAGGCGCCGTTGCGGACGGTGATCCTGCCGTCGGGGCCGACGGGGACGATGACCGAGTTGGCGACGGTCTGGCCCGTGGTGAAGTTCAGGTTCGACGCGGTCGGCGCCTGCTGCCCGCTAGGGTAGACGGTGAGGTGGCCGTCGCTCTTCGGGTTGGTGACGGTGACGTTCAGCGCCACGGCCGTGGCGCCGGGGGCGACCCAGCCCGTGCCGGCGACCTGCGTGGTGAAGGTGCCGTACCCCTTGACCTGGCCCCGGGCGGTGCCGGTGCCGTTGCGGGTGTCGACGAGGCGCTGCGGCGTCAGCGGGGTGTAGCCGCTGGAGGCGGACTTGGTGAAGTAGCCGGTGACGTCGGCGATGAGGTCGACCGACTCCCAGCCGCCGTTGTAGAGGTCCACGTAGCCGTTCTTGCCGACGGGGACGATGACCAGGTTGGGGACGGTCTGGCCGGGGGCGAAGTTCACGTTGGACGTGGTGGGCCGCTCGGAGCCGTCGGCGTAGGCGGTGACGTGGCCGCCGCTGGTGGCGTTGGTGACGGTGACGTTGAGGGCGACCGAGGTCACGCCCTCGGGGATGCCGCCGTTGCCGGCGATCTTCAGTCGCGTCACGCCGTACGCGGGGGTCTTGCCCTGTGCGGTGCCGGTGCCGTTGCGGGTGTCGAGGAGGCGGGTCGGGCCGTACGGGGTGTAGTGCGATCCGCGGGTCCAGACGGCGACCTGGTTGACGGCGGTGGCCTGGGTGACCTGGTCCGTCACGGTGACCTTGACCGTGTACCCGCCGGGCTTGCCGTACTGGTGGGCCGAGGTGGTGGTCTGGCCGCCGGTGCCGGACTCGTTGCTGGCGCCGCCGTCGCCCCAGTCGACGCTGATCGACACAGGGTTGGTGGTGCCGGTGGTGACGGTGTCCAGTTCCATGCCGTGCGCGCTGGTGGTGAAGGCCTGCAGGCCCACCTCGATGTCCGTCGCGGCGGTCTCGGCCGTGGCGGGGGCGGCGCCCTTGCCGGCGGCGGGGGCCTGCTTGACGGAACGATTCGCCGGGCTGTTGAACGTGGTGGTCTCGGGCTTCACGTTCTTCGCCGTGTCCGGCACGGTGACACCGTGCGGCTTCGGCTTGCCCGCGGCCGGGCCGGCGGCCTGCGCCGCGCCCGGGGCGAGAGTGGCGAGAGAGACGCCGGCCGCGAGGACGGCGGCGGATGCTGCGATTCGGCGGTAGGACACCGAGCCCCCCAAAAAAGTTGTTGAGCCCTTGATCAAGGCTGAAGCCCGCTCAGAGTACATAGCTCCGCCGACATCCGGGACACGAGTTTGTGCAGGCCGGAGGGGCAATTGCCGGAGCAGTGCGGTCCGGTTGCCCGCCCGGTGGCGGTGGGCGGGGCTAGCGTGAGCGTGGGTCCGCCCGCGCGGGTGCGGGCGGGCGCTGGTGAAGGGAGATGCGGGTGAAGGCTGCGCTGCGCAAGTGGGAGGCGGTGCGGGAGTTTGCGCTTGGGCTTCCCGAGGTGGCGGAGGAGTTCCCGTGGGGCCCCGAGGACTGCGTCATGAAGGTCAACAAGAAGATCTTCGTCTTCCTGGGCAGCACCGACGGCCCGCAGCCGCTCGGCCTCTCCGTCAAGCTGAAGGACGAGGCGCTGCACGGCCACGCCCTGTCCGCCCCCGGGGCGCAGCCGACCGGCTACGGCCTGGGCCGGTCCGGCTGGGTGTCGGTGCCGCTGGAGGAGGAGGGGGCGCCCTCCCTGCAGGTGTTGTGCGAATGGGTGGAGGAGAGCTACCGGACCGTGGCCCTGAAGCGGCACATCAAGGAGCTGGACGAGCGGATCGCGGCAAACGGCTAAGCGCTTGCTCTTGTGCTGAGTGGGGCACGTTCCTAGCATCGCTGGTGTTACATCAGTTGTGTCACACTCGCACACCAGGACGCTGGGGGCTCGATGGCAGTGACAGGTGCCGGGCACGAGCACGGGCACGAGTACGGGCGCGGGCAGGGCCCCGGGCACGGGCACGACGCTCACCGGGACGGCCAGGGCCGGCGGCTCCACGGGCGCGGCCCCCGCGGCCCGCTCTCCGGTGTGCGCGTCGTCGAGCTGGCTGGCATCGGCCCCGGCCCGTTCGCCGCCATGCTCCTCGCCGACCTCGGGGCCGACGTCGTACGGGTGGACCGCCCCGGTGGCCCCGGCCTGGCGATCGACCCCGCGTACGACGTCACCAACCGCAACAAGCGCTCCGTCCTCGTCGACCTGAAGTCCCCGCAGGGCCCCGCCCGGGTCCTGGACCTGGTCGAGCGGGCCGACGTCCTCATCGAGGGCATGCGCCCGGGGGTCGCCGAGCGGCTCGGCGTCGGCCCGGACGACTGCCTCGCCCGCAACCCGGGGCTCGTGTACGGCCGGATGACCGGCTGGGGGCAGGACGGCCCGCTCGCGCACGCCGCCGGGCACGACATCGCCTACATCGCCGTCACCGGCGCCCTCGGCATGATCGGCGCCCCGGACCAGCCCCCGGCCGTGCCCGCGAACCTCCTCGGGGACTATGCGGGCGGCTCCCTCTACCTCGTCATCGGCGTCCTCGCCGCCCTCCAGCACGCCCGCACCCCGGACGGCACCGGCCAGGTCGTGGACGCGGCGATCGTCGACGGCACCGCCCACCTCACGGCCATGATCCACGGGATGATGGCGGCCGGCGGCTGGCAGGACCGGCGCGGCGCCAACCTCCTCGACGGCGGCTGCCCCTTCTACGGCACCTACGAGACCGCCGACGGCGGCCACATGGCGGTCGGCGCCCTGGAGCAGCAGTTCTACGACCGGTTCAGCGAGCTGCTCGGCCTCGACGGCCTCGCCTCCGCCCGCAAGGACCCGGCCCGCTGGGGCGAGCTCCGCGAGGCCGTCGCCGCGCGCTTCACATCCCGTACGCGCGAGGAGTGGACGGCGGTCTTCGAGGGGACGGACGCCTGCGTGGCCCCCGTCCTGTCGCTGCGGGAGGCCCCGCACCACCCGCACCTCGCCGCCCGCGGCACCTTCACCGACGTCGGCGGGATCATCCAGCCCGCCCCCGCGCCGCGGTTCTCCGCGACGCCCGCCGCGCCGGCCGGCGGCCCCGCGCAGCCGGGCGCCGACACCGCGTCCGTGGCCCGCGACTGGGACGTGCCGGGACTGACCGAAAGGGGCGGGGACGCCTGATGGAACTCTCGATGCTGCTCGACTACGCCGGTGATCCGCGCCGGGCCGCCGACGAGGCCGCCGCGCTGGAGTCGGCCGGCCTCGACGCGGTCTGGGTCGCCGAGGCCTGGGGCTTCGACTCCCCGACGATCATGGGCTACCTCGCGGCCCGCACCGAGCGCATGAAGATCGGCTCGGCGATCGTCAACGTCTACTCCCGCACCCCCGCCCTCATCGCCCAGACGGCCGCCGGCCTGGACGCCCTCTCCGGCGGCCGCGCCCTGCTGGGCCTGGGCGCCTCCGGCCCGCAGGTCGTCGAGGGCTGGCACGGGAAGCCGTACGACCGGCCGCTCGGCCGGACCCGGGAGACCGTCGAGCTGTGCCGCCGGATCTGGCGCCGCGAGACCATCGACCACCACGGCATCACCGACATGCCGCTGCCGCAGGAGAAGGGCGGCCGGCACGGCAAACCGCTGAGGATCCTCACCCGGCCCGTGCGCCCCTCCGTCCCCGTCTACATCGCCTCGCTGGGCCCGGCCAACGTCCGGATGACCGCCGAGATCGCCGACGGCTGGCTGCCCACCCTGTTCATCCCGGAGAAGGCCCGCGCCGTGTGGGGCGGCCCGCTCGCCGAGGGCGCCGCCCGGCGCGACCCCGCGCTCGGCCCGCTGCAGACCGTCGCGGGCGGCCTGCTCGCCATCGGCGAGGACGCCGCAGCCGTACGGGACCTCGCGCGCCCGCAGATCGCGCTGTACGTCGGCGGGATGGGCGCGGTCGGCAAGAACTTCTACAACGACCTCGCCGTCGCCTACGGCTACGAGGAGGAGGCCCGGAAGATCCAGGAGCTCTACCTCGCCGGCCGCAAGCGCGACGCCGCGGCCGCCGTGCCGGACGAGTTCTGCGAGCTCATGACGCTGTGCGGGCCCGCGGGCTACGTACGCGAGCGGGTGGAGGCCTTCCGCGAGGCCGGGGTCACCATGCTCAACGTCACGCCCGTGGGCCCCGAGCCCGCCCGGCTGATCGAAACCGTCAAGAGCTGGCTCCAGTAGGGGGATCCGATGCAACGCCGCATCTTCGACGCCGACCACGAGGCGTTCCGCGAGACCGTCCGCACCTTCCTGGCCAAGGAGGTGCTGCCGCACTACGAGCAGTGGGAGAAGGACGGCATCGTCAGCCGCGAGGTCTGGCGGGCCGCGGGCCGGCAGGGGCTGCTGGGCCTCGCCGTCCCAGAGGAGTACGGCGGCGGCGGGAACACCGACTTCCGCTACGCCGCCGTGATCGCCGAGGAGTTCACCCGGGCCGGCACCCCGGGCCTGGCCATCGGCCTGCACAACGACATCATCGGCCCCTACCTGACCAACCTGGCCACCGAGGAGCAGAAGCGCCGCTGGCTGCCCGGGTTCTGCTCGGGCGAGACGGTCACCGCGATCGCGATGACCGAGCCGGGCGCCGGCTCCGACCTCCAGGGCATCCGCACCAGCGCCGAGGACCGCGGCGACCACTGGCTGCTCAACGGCTCCAAGACCTTCATCTCCAACGGCATCCTCGCCGACCTCGTGATCGTGGTCGCCAGGACCACCCCGGAGGGCGGGGCGCACGGGCTGTCGCTGCTCGTCGTCGAACGCGGCGCGGAGGGCTTCGAACGCGGCCGCAACCTCGACAAGATCGGCCAGAAGGCGCAGGACACCGCCGAGCTGTTCTTCAACGACGTACGCGTCCCCAAGGAGAACCTGCTCGGCGAGCTGGGCGGCGGCTTCGTCCACCTGATGAACCACCTCGCGCAGGAGCGGCTGGCCATCGCGATGGCCGCCATCGCCGGCGCCGAGCACCTGCTGGAGACCACCACCGGGTACGTCAAGGAACGCGAGGCCTTCGGGCGGCCGCTGGCCAAGCTCCAGCACGTCCGCTTCGAGATAGCGGAGATGGCCACCGAGTGCGCGGTCACCCGCACCTTCGTGGACCGCTGCATCGGCGACCACTCCGCGGGCGAACTCGACCAGGTCCACGCCTCCATGGCGAAGTGGTGGGCGACCGAACTCCAGAAGCGGGTCGCCGACCGCTGTCTGCAACTCCACGGCGGCTACGGCTACATGACCGAATACCGGGTCGCGCGGGCGTTCACCGACGGCCGCATCCAGACCATCTACGGCGGCACGACCGAGATCATGAAGGAGATCATCGGTCGTTCCCTGCTCGGCTAACCTCCCTCGAAAGGCTTGACCAGTGAGCACCGAAGCGTACGTGTACGACGCGATCCGCACGCCGCGCGGCCGCGGCAAGGCCAGCGGCTCCCTGCACGGCACCAAGCCGATCGACCTGGTCGTCGGCCTCATCCACGCCCTGCGCGAGCGCAACCCCGGGCTGGACCCCGCCGCCATCGACGACATCGTCCTCGGCGTCGTCGGCCCGGTCGGCGACCAGGGCTCCGACATCGCCCGCGTCGCGGCCGTCGCCGCGGGACTGCCGGACACCGTGGCCGGTGTACAGGAGAACCGCTTCTGCGCCTCCGGCCTGGAAGCCGTCAACATGGCCGCGGCCAAGGTCCGCTCCGGCTGGGAGGACCTGGTCCTCGCGGGCGGCGTGGAGTCGATGTCCCGGGTCCCGATGGCCTCGGACGGCGGTGCCTGGTTCAACGACCCGATGACGAACTGGGACGTCAACTTCGTCCCCCAGGGCATCGGCGCCGACCTGATCGCCACCATCGAGGGCTTCTCCCGCCGCGACGTCGACGAGTACGCGGCCCTGTCCCAGGAGCGCGCCGCCCACGCCGTGAAGGAGGGCCGCTTCGCCCGGTCCCTCGTCCCGGTCACCGACCGCAACGGCCTCGTCGTCCTCGACCACGACGAGTTCATCCGCCCGGGCACCACCGCGGACACCCTTGCCAAGCTCAAGCCGTCCTTCGCGGACATCGGCGAGCTCGGCGGCTTCGACGCCGTCGCCCTGCAGAAGTACCACTGGGTCGAGAAGATCGACCACGTCCACCACGCGGGCAACTCCTCCGGCATCGTCGACGGCGCCTCGCTCGTCGCGATCGGCTCCCGCGAGGCAGGCGAGCGCGCCGGCCTCACCCCGCGCGCCCGGATCGTCTCCGCGGCCGTCTCCGGCTCCGAGCCCACCATCATGCTGACCGGCCCCGCCCCGGCGACCCGCAAGGCCCTCGCCAAGGCCGGCCTGACCATCGACGACATCGACCTCATCGAGATCAACGAGGCCTTCGCCGGCGTCGTCCTGCGCTTCGTCAAGGACATGGGCGTCTCCCTCGACAAGGTCAACGTCAACGGCGGCGCCATCGCCCTCGGCCACCCGCTCGGCGCCACCGGCGCGATGATCCTCGGCACCGTCATCGACGAACTGGAGCGCCAGGACAAGCGCTACGGCCTCGTCACCCTCTGCGTCGGCGGCGGCATGGGCATCGCGACCGTCGTCGAGCGCCTCTGACACCGTCCTGCACCCCCTGATCCCCTCCGACACGGCTGACACGGAAGTAGCGAACATGAGCGAGTCCACCACGATCCGCTGGGAGCAGGACGAGAACGGCATCGTCACCCTCGTCCTCGACGACCCCGACCAGTCCGCCAACACGATGAACCAGGCCTTCAAGGACTCCATCGCGGCCATCGCGGACCGCGCCGAGGCCGAGAAGGACTCCATCCGCGGCATCATCTACACCTCCGCCAAGAAGACCTTCTTCGCCGGCGGCGACCTCAAGGACATGATCCGGCTGCGCCCCGAGGACGCCCAGCTGGCCTTCGACACCGGCACCGAGATCAAGCGCTCGCTGCGCCGCATCGAGACCCTCGGCAAGCCCGTCGTCGCCGCCATCAACGGGGCGGCCCTCGGCGGCGGTTACGAGATCTGCCTCGCCTCCCACCACCGGATCGCCCTCGACGCGCCCGGCTCGAAGATCGGCCTGCCCGAGGTCACCCTCGGCCTGCTCCCCGCCGGCGGCGGCGTCACCCGTACCGTCCGCCTCATGGGCATCACCGACGCCCTGCTGAAGGTCCTGCTCCAGGGCACCCAGTACACCCCGCAGCGCGCCCTCGACAACGGCCTCGTCCACGAACTGGCCGCCACGCCCGAGGAGATGCTCGCCAAGGCGCATGCCTTCATCGACGCCCACCCCGAGTCGCAGCAGCCCTGGGACGTCCCCGGCTACAAGATCCCCGGCGGTACGCCGTCGAACCCGCGGTTCGCCGCCAACCTCCCGGCGTTCCCCGCGAACCTCAAGAAGCAGCTGAACGGGGCCCCGTACCCGGCCCCGCGCAACATCATGGCCTGCGCCGTCGAGGGCGCCCAGGTGGACTTCGAGACGGCACTGACCATCGAGGCCCGCTACTTCACCGAGCTGGTGACCGGCCAGACCGCCAAGAACATGATCCAGGCGTTCTTCTTCGACCTCCAGGCCGTCAACGCGGGCCGCAGCCGCCCGAAGGGCTTCGAGCCGCGCCCGGTCCGCAAGGTCGCCGTCCTCGGCGCCGGGATGATGGGCGCGGGCATCGCGTACTCCTGCGCCCGCGCCGGCATCGAGGTGGTCCTCAAGGACGTCACCGCGGAGGCGGCGGCGAAGGGCAAGGCGTACTCGGAGAAGCTGCTCGACAAGGCGCTCGCCAAGGGCCGCACCACCGAGGCCAAGCGGGCCGAGCTGCTGGCCCGGATCACCCCGACCGCCGTCGCCGCCGACCTGGCGGGCTGTGACGCCGTGATCGAGGCGGTCTTCGAGGACACCGGCCTCAAGCACCGGGTGTTCCAGGAGATCCAGGACGTCGTCGCCCCCGACGCGCTGCTGTGCTCCAACACCTCCACCCTGCCCATCACCGGGCTGGCCGAGGGCGTGGACCGGCCGGGCGACTTCATCGGGCTGCACTTCTTCTCGCCCGTCGACAAGATGCCCCTCGTGGAGATCATCAAGGGGGAGCGCACCGGCGAGGAGGCCATCGCCCGCGCCTTCGACCTGGTCCGGCAGATCAACAAGACCCCGATCGTGGTGAACGACTCCCGCGGCTTCTTCACCTCGCGGGTCATCGGCCAGTTCATCAACGAGGGCGTCGCGATGGTCGGCGAGGGCATCGAGCCCGCCTCCGTCGAGCAGGCCGCGGCCCAGGCCGGCTACCCGGCCAAGGTGCTCTCCCTGATGGACGAGCTCACCCTCACCCTCCCGCGCAAGATCCGCAACGAGAGCCGCAAGGCCGCCGAGGCGGAGGGCCGCTCGTGGACCCCGCACCCGGCGGACGTGGTCATCGACCGGATGGTCGACGACTTCGGTCGCCCCGGGCGCAGTGGCGGCGCCGGCTTCTACGAGTACGACGAGGCGGGCAAGCGGGTCCGGATCTGGCCGGGGCTGCGGGAGCACTTCGCCAAGCCGGACGCGGAGATCCCCTTCGAGGACATGAAGGAGCGGATGCTCTTCTCGGAGGCCCTGGACACCGTGCGCTGCCTCGACGAGGGCGTGCTGACCTCGATCGCCGACGCCAACATCGGCTCCATCATGGGCATCGGCTTCCCCGCCTGGACCGGCGGCGTCATCCAGTACGTCAACGGGTACGAGGGCGGCCTGCCCGGGTTCGTCGCCCGCGCCCGGGAGCTGGCCGCCCAGTACGGCGAGCGGTTCACGCCGCCCGCCTCGCTGGTCGCCAAGGCCGAGCGCGGCGAGACGTACGCCGACTGAGCAGGCCGTGCGGGGCCGGTCCGCCGAGACGGACCGGCCTCGTACGGACCGGCCCCGGACCCGCCGGCCCCGGTGCGTCGGGACCGGCCGGCCCGCCCCCCCGGAGCGTCGGGTCAGGCCGTGGTGCCGGGCAGGGCGGCGAACACCCCGCGCTGCGCGGTCCCGTCGGGCAGGGTCCAGCCGGTGACCACGGCGGCCGCGCCGTCCGGCGCCGTGCCCGGCCGCAGGACACGCGTCACGGACAGGGCGGCGGGCAGCCCGGCCACCCGGACCTCGGTGCCCTGCGGCCCGTGCGCGGGCCGCAGGGCCGCCCGCGGGCCCGGGTCCGGCAGTGCTGCGGCCGCGTTCTCCACGACGACCGTGGGGTCGGGGGTGTCGGAGACGCTCTGCGCCTGCGGTTCGGCCCCGCCCCGCAGCAGGGCGAGCAGCCGCTCCACCGCCACCGGGTCGTGGGTGGCGTCGTACAGCCAGCGCGTGCCGAGCACGCCGTGCTCCGACGTGCCCAGCAGGCCCGCCTCGGCGCCGGCGAGCGGGGCGCCCCGGTAGCTCATCGGCACGTGGTAGGCGACCGGCGGCTCGGCGGAGGCGTCGGCCACGACCATGAATTCGATGCCCACCTCGCCCTGCGGGTCGTCGAGGCGGAACCCGCCGATCTTCACCGGCTCCGGGGCGCCCCCCGTGGCCGTGTACCAGGGCTGCTCGGGGAGCCACGAGGCGAGGAGCTCCAGCTTGGTGGGGGCCATCGTCGTTCTGTGGATCAAGGACATGCGGCCGAACCTACCTCCCCCGCAGTGAAGTTGGTCGATCCGTGCAGTGATCCGTGCGGGGCTGGGTCAGTCGCCCGTGGCGAAGGCCGCCCGCAACTCCTCCTTCAGCGACCGCTGGAACGCGGTGACGAGGGCCTGCACCACCATCGGCTGCATGTGCGCCGACAGCGCCTTCATGGACTCCACCCGCTCCGGGTCGTCCTCGCCCTCGGTGAACGGCCCCCACACGTCGTCCCGGAAGAGGCGGGTCAGCTCCTGCGCCGTCGCCCGGGCGTGCTCCAGCATCACCCGGCGCGCCGCGAGGATCGTCGCGTGGGAGATCGGCACGTCGAGCAGCGCCACCCCGAGCCGCAGCAGCGCCGGGTCCACCCGGAACCCCCCGCTGCTCGCCGCGATCACGTCCATCGCCGCGAGGCGGTGCAGGTCCTCTTCCGGCAGCGGCCGCCCGGCCCGCTTCTCCAACTCCTCCCGGGACACCTCCTCGGCCGAGTCCGGCGCCCAGGTCGCCACCAGCGCCCGGTGGATGGCCAGGTCGTGCGCGTTCAGGTCGTCGGGCAGGGCGTCGAGGTAGCGCTCGATGGCGGACAGGGTCATGCCCTGGTGCTGGAGCTCCTCGATCAGCGCCAGCCGCGAGAGGTGCTCCGGCCCGTAGTGCCCCACGCGACGGGGTCCGATCACGGGAGGGGGCAAAAGGCCGCGCGTGCTGTAGAACCGTACGGTGCGGACGGTGACCCCCGCCCGGGAGGCGAGCTCGTCGACGGTGAGCGTGGGCTCGGGTGCCCGGGTGGTCATGGTCTCTCGCCCCGCTCTCTGCTCAGCACGTCCCGTTCCAGTACCGCGGTTCAACAGTATTGCTGTCGCACCAACGATGTGAAACGGCCAGGAGCTGCCCATGACCACGAAACTGCGACTGCCCGGACGCCCCGAAGAGCTCACCCTCCCCGCCCTGCTGGCCCGCAACGCCGCCGAGTACGGCGACCTCCCCGCCCTCTCGTGGCGCACCGCCCCCGGCTCCTCCGACTGGACCACCCTCGGCTGGGCCGAGGTCCGGCGCAGGGTCGCCGTCCTCGCCGCCGGGTACGCCGGCCTCGGCGTGGAGCGCGGCGACCACGTCCTGATCATGATGGGCAACCGGCCCGAGCACTGGCTCAGCGACCTCGCCCTCGTCCACCTCGGCGCCGTCCCGGTCACCGTGTACGGGACCTCCGCGCCCGGGCAGATCGCCCACATCGCCCGCCACAGCCGGGCCCGCCTCGCCCTGGTCGAGGGCGCCCGCGAGCTCGCCCGCTGGGAGCCGCTGCTCGCCGACCCCTCGGTCCCGCTGGAGCGGCTGGTCGTCGCCGAGGCCGCGGACGCCGCCGGGCACGGCACGTACGCCTCCCTGTACGCGAGCGGGGCCCGGCTGCACCGCGCCGAAGCGTTCGAGAAGGCCTGGCGGGAGGCCCGGCCCGGGGACCCGCTGACCGTCGTCTACACCTCGGGCACCACCGGGGACCCCAAGGGCGTCCGGCTGACGCACCGCAACATCCTGCTCCAAGCCGTGCGCCTGGACCGGCGCGTCGCACTGCCCGAGCACGCCGAGCACATCTGCTACCTGCCGTTCGCGCACATCGCGGAGCGCATCCTCGGGATCTACCTGCCGCTGCTGCGGGCGGCGCACGTGCGGATGGTCGCCGACCCGGCGGCCGTGGCGCCGGCCGTCCGCGAACTGCACCCGGTGCAGTTCTTCGGGGTGCCCCGGGTGTGGGAGAAGCTCGCCGCGTCCGTGCGGGCGGTGCTCGCGCAGCTGCCGGTCCGGCAGCGCGAGGCCATCGAGGCCGCCAACGGCCTCGCCCGCTCCCGGGCCGGGCACCGCGAGCGCGGCGAGGCGGTCCCGGCCGCGCTCGAAGCCTCGTACGCCCGGGCCAAGGAGCAGGTCCTGGACCCGCTGCTCGGGCTGGCCGGGCTGGACCGGCTGGTGTGGACGGCCAGCGCCACCGCGCCGATGCCGATCGACGTGGTCCGCTTCTGGGCCGGCTGGGGCATCACCATCATGGACGCGTGGGGGCTGACCGAGACCTCGGGCGTGTGCACGGTCAACAGCCCCGACGGCTTCCGGCTCGGCTCCGTCGGCCGCCCGATCGACGGCCTGGAGCTGCGGCTGGCCGAGGACGGGGAGATCCTCGCCCGCGGGGAGACCGTCTTCGGCGGCTACCTGCGGCCCGACGGCTCGCTGGAGGCCGCGCACGACGCCGACGGCTGGTTCCCCACCGGGGACGTGGGCCGGCTCGACGAGGACGGCTACCTGTGGCTGACGGACCGCAAGAAGGAACTCATCGTCACCTCGACCGGCAAGAACGTCTCGCCCGCCCTGGTGGAGAACACCGTCAAGGAGCACCCGCTGATCGGCCAGGCCATGGTGCACGGCGACGGCCGCTCCTACCTCGTCGCCCTGCTCGTGCTGGACGCGGAGCTGGCTCCGGCCTGGGCCGCGGCCCGCGGCATCGGGGCCACCTCCGGCTCCGGCGCCCTGGCCGAACTCGCCCGCCACCCGGCGGTCCGCGAGGAGGTCGCCCGCGCGGTCGAGGCGGCCAACGCCCGGCTCAACCGCACCGAGCAGATCAAGCGCTACCGGCTGCTGACCGCGGAATGGGGCCCGGAGTCGGGGGAGTTGACGCCCTCGCTGAAGCTGCGCCGCAGGGTGGTCCGGGAGAAGTACGCGGACCTGATCGAGGGCCTGTACGCAGAACCGCACGAGGCCCCGTAACCCGACCCGGACCGGCCCCCGGCCCCGTCCCGCGACGGCCGGGGGCCACGTGCGCGCCGGATCATGACGCGCTCGCCCCGGCCGCGTGCACCAGTGCGCGCATCAGCTGCCGGATGATCCTGGCGAGGCCGCGGGCGTGGTTCCAGCTCGCGTGGGGGCCGGACCCCAGCGGGCCGACCGCCACGAAGTACTCCCATTCGGCGAGGGTCTCGAACGCCCCGGCGGGGCGCTGCGTCGAGGGTGTCCCGCACAGGGCGACGTGGAGCTCCTGCCCGCAGGTGATCAGGTCGTCGATGAGCGCCGCGACGCCCTCCGGTCCGGGCCGTTCCCCGTACGGGACGAGCACCCGGGCGACCAGGGCGGCCGCCTCCACATGATCCTGCGGCATGCTCATTCCAGTACTTTCTGCCGTCGTCCGCTGGTGGCGGAACCTGATTTCCTCGCCCGGCACGGTGGGTGTTCCTCTCCGAGAGGCAGCGGGCCGCATCGGCGGCAGTCAGGCCCGCTGTGTGAGGGGGAATCGGCCGGAGCCGTCGTTTGCTCGGCCGGACGTGGACAGTCAACGCCCGGCGGCCGTGATGAACCAGGAACGGTTGCCGACGTTGGCGTCGCTGGCGGCCGGAAGACTTTGCGTGCGCTTTAAGACTCTTCTGGCTCGGAAAGTGAGGATGCGATTACGTTCGGTGTCATGACGGGGAACGCTGTCTTACGGGCGCGGATGGCTGATCTGGGGCTCACGCAAGACGAGTTGGCAGGTCAGATGAACGCCGCGCTGCTGGAGATCACCGGCCGCCCAGGCGACGTCTCCGCACGCACCGGTGCGGAACCTGCTCAGTGGCGCCACTCGACGACCGATCGGGCGTACGCGGGCCGCACTTGAGCGGGTGTTCGGATGCCCGAGCACGGATCTAGGGTTCGTACCGAGTGCTTCCGCCACACCACCGGAGGACCCCATGCTCCGCCGCTCCCTCTTCACCGCCACTGTCGGCGCACTGGTCGCCTCCGTCCCGGGAGTCGCGAGCGGCAGGGCGGCGGGGATGTCGGACGTACTCCGGCTGCGGGAAGGGATGGCGGCGCTGACCGCTCTCGACCAATCCCGCGGAGGACATGTCGCACTGGAGAAAACTGCGCTTGTGGGAGCGGCCGAAGCGGTCCGGTTGCAGCAGAACGCCGTATCGCAGACCGTACGTCAGCGTCTGCTGTCGGTGGCCGCGCACTACACGTCGACGGCGGCGTGGTCGTGCATCGACGCCCGGCAGCTGGACCGAGCCCGGGTACACCTCAACGAGGCCCTGCGCATGGCAGGCATGGCCCAGGACCCTGTGGCGCAGCTGCGGGTGTGGAATGCGACGGCGATGCTTGCACACCAGCGGCACGAGTACGGCGAGGCCATCGCCGCCTCGCAGGCCGCCCAGAGCACCACCGCAGCGCGCGATCCCTTGTTTTCCTCCCTCGCCCATGCCCGGACCGCTATCGGTCACGCCTCGCGCGGGGACCGCCACCCCGCGCTGCGCTCCCTGGGCCACGCGGAAACCGCACTCGCAAGAGGGGATTTGACGGCACCGCGGCCCTCGTGGATCTGCTTCTACGGGCCTGCGGAACTTGCAGCGCTCACTGCGATCGTCCACCAGCTCCTCGGCAAGCACGCGAATGCCGAGGCCGCTTCCCACCGAGCCCTGGCCTCCCTGCCCAAGGAGCTGCGACGGAACCGGTCGACGACCATGGTCCGCCTTGCGTCCGCCCAGCTGCACCAAGGCGAAGTCGATCAGGCGTGCGCAACGACCGGCGAAGCATTCGAGCTGATGGCAGGCGCCCCCCTTCCCGGCCGTCTGCGGACCATGGTCGGAGATTTTCACCGGGCCTTGTTCACCGTCGCCCCCTCTGCCCGGGTGGCCAGGGAGTGGGCTGACCGATACCGCACCGAATGGAGCACCGCGTGACCATCGACATGAAGCGCTACCGCCACGACGACCTCGGTGATATCCGCCAGACCCTCTTGGACGTGCACGAGGACGCGTACGCGGACCGCCGGCACGAGGAGTTCGTCCAGCGCTTCCCCTGGTTCGTGGACCACTGGGGCGGAAACCCCGGCTTCTCCTGCGTCATCGCCTGGGAGGAGGACAGACCGGTCGGATTCTCCTACGGCGCCCCGGCCACCCCGGGGAGGGAGTGGTGGCGAGGGCACCTCGACGCCCCGCCGGAGCCGACGGCCACGTTCTCCGTCTCCGAGCTGATGGTGCGACCGAAGTGGCGGAAGACCGGGCTGGGGCCGCGCCTGCACGATGCGCTGATCAGCGGGCGGCCGGAAGCCTGGGCGGTCCTCACCGTGGACACGAAGCGGCCCCGGCTCCGGGCGATGTACGAGGACTGGGGCTACCGGAAGATCGGGGAGAACCAGCCGTTCGCGGATTCACCGGTGTACGCGGTGATGATGAAGAGTCTCATCAGCCAGTGACGTCCCAGTTTCCCCACGGCGCAATGACCCCTCCTTGGGAGTTGGAGGCGATTGCAGAGGCTCGGGAGTCATGACGATGAGGACCTTGTACCTGCTCTGCTCGGCCGCCCCGCCCGTTTTCGAGATCGCCGGGGTGGTGGAAGACGCGCAGCGTCGCGGCTGGGACGTCTGCCTGGGTCTGACCCCGACGGCCGCGGACTGGCTGGAGGACAGTCTCCCGGGGTTGGCCGCTCTGACCGGGCATCCGGTGCGCACGCGGTACAAGCGGCCCGGAGAGCCGGACGTGTGGCCACCCGCGGACGCCGTGCTGTTCGCCCCCGCGACCATGAACACCGTCAACCGGTGGGCGCTGGGGACCACCGATACGTGGGTCGTCGGGGTCGTGGCGGAGGGCATCGGCAAGGGCATCCCGATGGCCGTCATGCCGTGCGTGAATGCCGCGTATGCGCAGCTCCCCCAGTTCCCGCTGTCGCTGGAAACGCTCCGGTCGGCCGGCGTCGGGGTGCTGTACGGCGAGGGCGGGTTCGTGCCGAACCAGTCGGGTGAGAAGAAGCCGTACCCGTGGGGGCCGGCCCTGGACACCGTGGACGTCGTGGTGTCGGTGCGCGAGGCCTGAACGCACGGAAGCGCCCCCTCCCGTGGCCTGCAGGCCGGAGAGGGGGCGGTGCCGCAACCGGCGGTATCGGGTGCGCGGGCCGTTAGCGGCCGATCACCGGGTAGTGGTCGGAGAGGTTGGTGTACGTGTAGGACGTGCCCCAGCTGGAGACCGTCCAGGGGGCCGTCTCCTCCTTGACCACGTTGTTCTCCCAGCCGGCCGGGCGGGCGTTGCCCTTGCGGTACAGGACGTAGTCCAGGTCCTCGCGCGGGTCCGTGGGGTAGCGGTAGTTCGCGATCGAGTTCAGGGCCGTGTCGAAGGAGTGCGGGTGTCCCGTGCGCGCGTCGGAGCCCGCCAGGTCGGCGTTGGCGAGCATGGACGCGTACTCGGGGGTGCGCGAGTCGACGTTCATGTCGCCGGCGACGACGACCTGCTCGTTCGCCGGGATGTTCTTGCCGTCCAGGAAGGCGTCGATCGCCTGGAACTGACGGGCGCGCATCTGCGCCGCCTCGCCCGCGCCGCACCCCGGGTCGGTGGACTGCGCGTGCGTGCCGACCACGTGCACCTTCGTGCCGTTGACGTTCAGCACCACGTAGGCGAAGCCCTTGTTGGACCACCAGTCGGCGCCGCAGGCGTCCTTGTAGACGACCTGCTCCTTGCGGACGATCGGCCACCTGCTCAGGATCGTGACGCCGCCGTCCTCCGGGGTGGTGGTGGAGTAGGCGCCGCCCGTCGCGTCCCAGCCGGTCTTGCTGCGGCCGACGACCGGGGTCTGGTACGGGTACTGCGCCGCCGAGTTGGCCTTCAGCGCGTCCGAGGCGCCGTTGTCGAAGGCCTCCTGGAGCACGACCACGTCGTGGCCCTGGAAGAAGGGGGCCCGCGGTATCTGCGCGGCCCGGTGGTCCTGGCCCCAGTTCGGGTACAGGTTCTTGCTCATCAGGAACACGTTGTACGTGAGGACGCTCAGCCGGGGGTCGGCCGCGGCGTTCTCGGCGGCGCCGGCGGCCGGAGCGGTGGCGGCGGTCAGCGCGCCGGCGGCGACCGCGGCGGCGACGGCGAGGGCGGCGCGGCGGCGACGGCCGTGCTGGACGGGAGGCATGAACTCTCCAGGCATCCGTGGGGGAGAGGGACTCCGTCATCCAAGCAGCCGCGGTTACCTCCGGGTAACAGCCGTGACACGACTTTCTGACGTCGTCCTTACAGTGCGGGCTCGGCGAGCAGTTCCAGGAGCCAACGGGCGGTGTCGGAGTGGCCGTTCGCGCTGTTTGTGCTGTTCGCCGCGCTCGTTCCGGCCGCCTCGGGGAAGACGCGGCCCCACGACGCGGCGCGGCCGATCGCACCCAGCCGCCAGGCCAGGGACACTGCGCGCCGCAGCTCCCCGGCCGTGGCCCCGTCGCCCGTCCACGGCTCCAGGTAGGCGTCCCGGAGCCGGGGCAGCACCCCGGCCCCGTACCGGGCGCGAGCCGCCCGGGCCGGGACCAGCAGGCTGCAGAACGGGTGCGACACGGCCGCGTCGCCCCAGTCGAAGAAGGTGAACCGGCCCGGCTCCGGGGCGAACAGCTGGCCCTCGTGCAGATCGGAGTGGTCGAGCGTGTCGGCGATGCCGAGGCCCGCGAGCTCGGCGCACCAGTCGGCGAGCCGCGGCCGCAGCGCGTGCAGCGAGGCCCGCTGCGCGGGCTCCAGCGCGGTGTTCTCCCCGACGAGCCGGTCGAACACCTCCGGCAGGGCGGTCGTGCGCGCGGACGGCACGCCCAGCGCCTCGATCTGCGACGCGTACGGCGTCACGGTCCGCTGCAGGGCCGCGTACCGGCGCAGCGGTTCCTCCCAGGCCCCCGGTCCGGCGGGGCCGCGGTCCAGCACGTCCCGGAACAGGGGACCGCCGTCGGGCAGCAGGACCCAGCCGCGGTCCGCGGCGACCGCGAGCGGCGCGAGCACGTGCTCGGGCACCCAGCGGGCCAGGGCGCCGGCCAGCCCGGCCTCTAACGCACCGGCCGGCGGGCCGGCCTTGAACCACACGGGGGCGGCGGCGGATCCGCTGGTTCCGGGGGATTCGGGCATCCGGGGGTTCCGGTGGTCCTGCTCGGGGCCCGATGCTCCCGTCGCGCCCTCGACGGACAGGCGCACCAGGACCGACCACGGCCGCAGCCGCACCTCGCGCCGGCCCGTCGCGCGCAGCCCGCGGGCGGCGAGCTCCCGCTCCACCCAGGCGGACACCGCCGCCCGCCAGGGCTGCCCGTCCCAGGGCGTCACCGCCTGCGGATAGCCGCCCCGGTCCACCACTGCCGCCATGTCGTCCCGCATGCGCCCCATGACACCACCGCGGACGGCTCCCCTCACACCGGGTTTTCGCCGACGGGCCGCCTACCTGGGGAAACGGACGGCCCCTTGGCCATACTGGACGTACGGAGCACCGAACCAGGGGGACGCGCATGACCGCCGCACAGCAGCCCGCCGCACCGAGCCCGCGCCCGGCCGGCACCCGCCGGCCCGACCCGCGGCCGCCGGCCCCCGGAGGGGTGCTGTGGACCATCTCCGGGGACGTCCGGGCCCTGCTGATGCTGCCCGCGGCCTTCACCATGCAGGTCGCCCACCCCGCCATCGGCGCCGGCGTCGACGAGCACTCGGTCTTCCGCACCGACCCCTGGGGGCGCGGCGAACGCTCGCTGCGCTCCGTCCAGCTGTGGGTGTACGGCGGGGAGCAGGCCGCCGAGGAGGGCCGCCGGGTGCGCCGCCTGCACAAGGAGATCCAGGGCGTCGACACCCGGGGCCGGCGCTACCACTCCCTCGACCCCGCCTGCTACGCGTGGGTCCACGCCACCGGCTTCCCGATCTACCTGTACGCCGGGCGCTACCTGCTGCGCCGCTTCACCCCGGCGCAGGAGCGGCAGCTGTACCGCGAATGGCTCCAGGTCGGGCGGATCCTGGGTCTGCACGACCGGGACATGCCCCCGACCATCGAGGAGTACTGGCCCTACTACCGCCGGATGCTGGCGGAGGAGATCGAACCGACCAAGGTGGCCCGGGAACTCGTCGCCACCGACGTGCCCCTGCCGCGGCCCACCGGCGGCCCGCTGCCCGTGCGGCTGCTCCTGCCGCTCTTCTGGCCGGTGCTGCGGGCGGCCTTCCTGCGGTTCCGGGCCTTCGTCACCGTCGGGTACATGCCGCCCGACGCCCGCGCCGCGATCGGGCTGGAGTGGTCCGCCGCCCAGGAGCGCAGGCTGCGGCGGTTCAGCACGGCCGTACGGCTGCTGGTACCGCTGCTGCCGGAGCGGCTGCGGTACCTGCCCCTCGCCCGCCGGGCCCGGGCGGAGTGGCGAGCCGGCGCCCGCTGAGGGACGCCGGCGCGCACAGGACCGCACGGACCCGGTTCGGGAGCGGTGCGTCAGTGGCCGTGGCCGCTGCCGTGCTCGCTGCCGTGGTCGCGGTCGTGGACCGAGTCCGTCGCGGCGATCTTCTTCCAGGACTTCGGCTCCACCCGCTCCGCGGCCGGCGCCCGCAGGGCGCGGGCGTCCTTCGACGCGCCGGCCGGCGGGGCGAACTGCGGCTTGCCCGCCGTGTACAGCCAGGTCTCGAACAGCTGGGCCAGCGGCTTCTTCGACACCTTCTCGGCATACCGGACGAAGTCGCCGACCTTGGCGTTGCCGTAGGCCCGCTCGGTCGGCCAGCCCTTCAGGATCGCGAAGAACGCCTCGTCGCCGACCTCGTTGCGCAGCGCCTGGATGGCGATCGCGCCGCGGTCGTACACGGCCCCGTGGAACTGGTTGTCCGGGCCCGGGTCGCCCGGCTTGACCTGCCAGAACGGGTCGTCCGCGGCGCGCAGCCCGTACGCCCAGTCGGCCAGCTCCTGCGCGGTGCCCTCGCCCTCCTTCTCCGACCACAGCCACTGGGCGTAGCGGGCGAAGCCCTCGTTGATCCAGATGTCCTTCCAGCCGTCCACGGACACGCTGTCGCCGTACCACTGGTGGGCCAGCTCGTGCACCACCACCGACACGTTGGAGCCGTTCGCGAACTGGCGCGGGCTGTAGAACGGGCGGGTCTGGGTCTCCAGCGCGAAGCCGCTCGGCACGTTGGGCACGTAGCCGCCCAGGGCGTTGAAGGGGTAGGTACCGAAGACCCCCTCCAGCCACTCGGCGACCTCCGCGGTCCGCTCCACGCTGGCGCGCGCCGCGCCCGCGTTGTCGCCGAGGTCCTTGCTGTAGGCGTTGAGGACGGGCAGGCCGCTCGCCGTCTTGTCGGTGGTGACGTCGAACTTGCCGACGGCGAGGGTGGCCAGATAGGTGGCCTGCGGCTTGTTGGAGCGCCAGTTGTAGCGGGTCCAGCCGAGCCGTGAACTCTGCGACTGCAGGACGCCGTTGCTGATGGCCTGCGTGCCGTCCGGGACGTTCACCGAGATGTCGAAGGTGGCCTTGTCCAGGGGGTGGTCGTTGCTCGGGAACCACCAGGCGGCCGCGTCCGGCTCCTGCGCCGCGACCCCGCCGTCCGGGGTGCGCTGCCAGGCCGACCAGCCGTCGACCTTGAACTCCGAGGGCTTGCCCGCGTACTTGACGACGACGGTGGCCGGGCGGCCCTTCGGCAGCGCCTGGGCGGGGGTGACCTCCAGCTCGTGCGCGCCGGAGGTGGCGAACTTCGCCTTCGCGCCGTTGACGCGGACCTCGCTGACCTTCAGCCCGAAGTCGAGGTTGAAGCGGGACAGGTCCTGGGTGGCGGTGGCCAGCAGCGTGGCGGTGCCCTCCAGCAGGTCCGTCTTCGGCTGGTACTGCAGGCGCAGGTCGTAGTGGGACACGTCGTACCCGCCGTTGCCGCTGGCCGGGTAGTAGGGGTCGCCGATACCCGGCGCTCCCGCGGCGGAACCCGCGGCCGACGCCGGGATCACCAGCAGCAGGGACGCGGCGAGCACGCTCGGGGCGATGACTTTGCGGTGCACGAGGGCTCCAAGTGGTGAGGGGGGTGGCTTTGTCCGACCGTATTCACGCCCGGTCCGCCGCGTCATGTCCATGGCCCCTGCTGTCACACGATCGCCATCCGGTCGCAAGGAAACGGCCCTTCGGACGGCGTACCCCCGCACCCGGCCCGGCCTGCGCATCCGCAGTGTCCCCGGGCCGTTCAGGCCCGTGGCGGTGTGGGCGGGTGTGCCGGGTGCGTCGTACGGGGCGGGCGGCTTGTCCCGAATCCTCCTCGGTGCATCTCCGGGCGGCTTTGGCGAAAACCCTGCGGTTCCTGTCTGACCATCAGACGCTGAACTGCCGCTTCCGGGTGCGGCCCGGGAGGAGCGGCGGGCGCACCGCGCCCATCACGACGAGACGCCGCGAGGAAGCCCCGTGACCTTTCCCCCGCAGTACCCCCATGCCCGCGTCCGGACCAGACGGTGGTGGTAGCACCCCGCTCCGATCGTCGCCCTGCTGGTGCTCCTGCCGCCGATCGGGATCGCCCTCGTCCGGACGGGCCGCTGGAGGACGGCGGGCAAGGCCGTCGCCACCGTCCTCGCCGGTCTCCGGTTCCTGGTGCCGCTGCTCGGCGACCCGCCGGACGGGACCGCGGGCGGTGCCGGGCCCGCGGCCGCGCCCGCCACCACCGCCCCGGGCGGACGGCCGCAGCCCTGCCCCCCGATCAGTGGGCCGGAGCCTGCGCCAGGCCAAGGCGGCCGCAGCAGCGCTCGGATTCCGCGCCGTCTCCCACGACGCCGGTCCCGAGGACGCCGCCCTGGCGGACGAGGACGCGTGGCGCGTCTGCTTCCGGACCACGGCGGAGCAGCCGCCGGCCGGGCCCGCCACGCTCGACTTCGCCGTGGTCCGCACCGAGTGGCCCTGCCCGGCCGGGGACGGTGACCCGATCCCGTACCCGGCGATGCCCGAGCTGGTCGGCCGGACCTTCGCCGAGGCCGGCCGGACCCCGGCGCCGTTGGCCTTCCGGACCGTCGAGCCGAAGGGCGCGTACGCGGACGTCGCCCCCGCCGCCGCGGCCGACGACTGGACCGTCTGCTTCCAGGAGCCGGAAGCCGGGCAGGAGGTCCGCTCCGCCCGGACCGCGACCGCCGTCCTCCACCTCGCCGCACCCGGCACCGGCTGCCCCGCCGTCCCGGGCGCCGCGGTCCACCCCGGCCCCGCACCGCCCCCGGCGGCCGCCGGCGACGACGACGGCGCCGACGGGCGCCCGGGCACCTCGGGCGGGTCCGCCCCGGCCGGCTCGTCCGGCGGCGGATCCCGCCGTTCGTCCGGCGGCTCGTCCGGCGGCTCGACCGGCGAAGGCTCGGGCGTCGGCACCGTGACGCCCGAGCCTTCTGTGCGCCGGCCGGGGCCACGGGCATGAGCAGGTCCGGCGCCGTCTACACCGGCAAGGGGCCCGACCGGAACCGCTGGCGCCGCTGAACCCGAGGCCCCCGCGCCCGGCACGCTGCGCCGCACCCGTCTCCTTTCGGCCGGTTCGACGTCGTAGCGAGGCGGAATCGGTCCTGCCGGGGGCCCCGCGGACCGGCATACCGAGCAGTCGGTAACCTGCTCGCATGACGCTTCCCGAGCACGCCGCACGCAGCGCCTGGCACGGCGCGATCAACCCGCTCCACGCGACCATCTACTTCTCGCCCGACCTGACCGCCGAGTTCACCGCCCTCGGCGTCGACGACCACACCCGGGCGGCCCTGTCCTCCCGGGCCGCCGCGATGGGCGCCGTCGGCACCGGCACCGTCGCCGCCACCTTCTACAACTACCGCTACGACCACCTCGCCCGGCACCTCCCGGCCGTCTGGGACACCATCACCCCCGAGCAGGCCCTCGCCGCCCGCCTGCGCGCCGCCGACCGCACCCTGCGCCGCCTCCTCGGCGACGACACCGTCGCCTCCTCGGAGCTGGCCGAAGCCGCGGACCTGGCCATGCGCGCCACCGAGGCCTGCACCCGGCACGCCCGGCCCCTCTACGCGGCCCACGCCGACCTCCCCGTCCCCGAGGAGCCGCACCTGCGGCTGTGGCACGCCACCACCCTGCTGCGCGAGCACCGCGGCGACGGCCACGTCGCCGCGCTGCTCCTCGCCGGCCTGGACCCGCTCGAGGCCCTGGTCACCCACAGCGCGACCGGCCGTGGCATGAACGCCAAGTGGATCAAGGCGGTCCGCGGCTGGGAGCAGGAGGACATCGACGCCGCCGCGGCCCGGCTGCGCGCCCGCGGGCTCCTCGACGACGAGGGCGACCTCACCGCCGAGGGCACGGCCGTCCGCGAGCACCTGGAGGACGAGACCGACCGCCTCGACGCCGCCCCGTACCGGCACCTGGGCGCCGAAGGCCTGGCCCGCCTCGCCGAACTCGGCGGCGGCTTCGCCGCACGGGCCGTCAGCGCGGGCGCCTTCCCCTCCAACGCCTTCGGCAAGGCGGCCTGACCCCCGCGGCGGCCCGGACGCGCCCCTGGCGCGCCGCCGGGCCGCCGGGGTGCCGGGGCGCGGGTCTTCCGGCCGTCGTCACCGCCACCTGCCACAATGGGCAGCCGTCCAACGCACAACAAAGGCAGACGGGACCGATCGTGACGACGTCCATCGAAGGCAGGATCGCCGAGGAACTCGGCGTACGGGAACGGCAGGTCAAGGCCGCCGTCGAGCTGCTCGACGGCGGCTCCACCGTGCCGTTCATCGCGCGCTACCGCAAGGAAGCGACCGAGATGCTCGACGACGCCCAGCTGCGCACCGTCGAGGAGCGGCTGCGCTATCTGCGCGAGCTGGAGGACCGGCGCGCGGCGATCCTGGACTCCGTCCGGGAGCAGGGCAAGCTCGACGCCGAGCTGGAGGCCCGGATCAACGCGGCCGACACCAAGGCCCGGCTGGAGGACATCTACCTCCCGTTCAAGCCGAAGCGGCGGACCAAGGCCCAGATCGCCCGCGAGGCCGGCCTGGAGCCGCTCGCCGACGGCCTGCTCGCCGATCCGTCGGTGGAACCGGCCGCCGCCGCGGCCGCGTTCGTCGACGCGGACAAGGGCGTCGCCGAGCCCGCGGCGGCCCTCGAAGGCGCCCGCGCCATCCTCACCGAGCGGTTCGCCGAGGACGCCGACCTCATCGGCGAGCTGCGCGAGCGCATGTGGGGCCGCGGCCGGCTGGCCGCCAAGGTCCGCGAGGGCAAGGAGGAGGCGGGGGCGAAGTTCGCCGACTACTTCGACTTCGCCGAGCCGTTCACCGCGCTGCCCTCGCACCGCGTCCTCGCCATGCTGCGCGGCGAGAAGGAGGACGTCCTCGACCTCACCCTGGAGCCGGAGGACCCCGACACGGCGGCCACCCCCGGCCCGTCCGCGTACGAGGGCATGATCGCCCGCCGCTTCGGCGTGGCCGACCGCGGCCGGCCCGGCGACAAGTGGCTCGGCGACACGGTCCGCTGGGCCTGGCGCACGAAGATCCAGGTGCACCTCGGCATCGACCTGCGGATGCGGTTGCGCTCCGCCGCCGAGGAGGAGGCCGTCCGGGTCTTCGCCGCCAACCTGCGCGACCTGCTCCTCGCGGCCCCCGCCGGCACCCGGGCCACGCTCGGCCTCGACCCGGGCTTCCGCACCGGTGTGAAGGTCGCCGTCGTGGACGCCACCGGCAAGGTCGTGGCCACCGACGTCATCCACCCGCACGTCCCCGCGAACCGCTGGGACGAGGCCCTGGCCAAGCTCGCCCGCCTCGCCGAGCAGCACCGGGTCGAACTCGTCGCCATCGGCAACGGCACCGCCTCCCGCGAGACGGACCGCCTCGCCGGCGAGCTGATCTCCCGCCACCCCGGCCTGAAGCTGACCAAGGTCATGGTCTCCGAGGCGGGCGCCTCCGTGTACTCGGCCTCCGCCTTCGCCTCGCAGGAGCTCCCGGACATGGACGTGTCGCTGCGCGGGGCGGTGTCCATCGCCCGCCGCCTGCAGGACCCGCTCGCCGAGCTCGTCAAGATCGACCCCAAGTCCATCGGTGTCGGCCAGTACCAGCACGACCTGTCCGAGGTGAAGCTGTCCCGCTCCCTCGACGCCGTCGTCGAGGACTGCGTGAACGGCGTCGGCGTGGACGTCAACACCGCCTCCGCGCCGCTGCTCGCCCGCGTGTCGGGCATCAGCGGCGGACTCGCCGAGAACATCGTGGCCCACCGCGACGCCAACGGCCCGTTCCGCAGCCGCAAGGCCCTCAAGGACGTGCCCCGGCTCGGCCCCAAGGCGTACGAGCAGTGCGCGGGCTTCCTGCGGATCCGCGGCGGCGACGACCCGCTGGACTTCTCCAGCGTGCACCCCGAGGCCTACCCGGTCGTCCGGGCCATGGCGAAGACCGCCGGCAGCGAGGTGGCCGCCCTGATCGGCAACGGGTCGGTGCTGCGCTCGCTGAAGCCCGAGCAGTTCGTCACCGAGGCCTTCGGCCTGCCGACCGTCACCGACATCCTCGGCGAGCTGGAGAAGCCGGGCCGCGACCCGCGGCCGGCCTTCCGGACGGCCGCGTTCAAGGAGGGCGTCGAGAAGATCGGCGACCTGGCTCCCGGCATGGTCCTGGAGGGCGTCGTCACCAACGTGGCCGCCTTCGGCGCGTTCATCGACATCGGCGTCCACCAGGACGGACTGGCCCACGTCTCGGCCCTGTCGAAGAACTTCGTCAAGGACCCCCGCGACGTGGTCAAGCCGGGCGACATCGTCCGCGTGAAGGTCCTCGACGTGGACATCCCGCGCAAGAGGATCTCGCTGACCCTCCGACTGGAGGACGAGGCCGGCTCCGCCGCGGGCGCGCCCCGCCAGCGCGAGGACCGCCAGGAGCGGCGCGGCGGCGGCCGTCCCCCGCAGCAGCGCGGCGGCCAGGACGGCCGGCGCGGCGGCGAGGGCCGGTCGGGCGGCGGTGGCCGGTCGGGTGGCGAGGGCCGGCGCCAGGGCGGCCAGGGCGGCGGCGCCCCGGCCCCCGCCAACAGCGCCATGGCCGACGCGCTGCGCCGGGCCGGGCTCGCCGGCCCGGGCTCGGAGGACCGCCGCAGGCGGTAGCGTCCGGAACGCGTCGCCCGGGGGTACGGGAGGTGGCGCGCAGGTGGCCGAAACGGAACCCCGCGCAGGGACGCGCCTTGCGAACTCCCGTACGTGATCTGTAGGCATGGTGGAACGCCCGTTCGTCGTCAGGCGGACGGGCGTTCCGTTTCCCTCAGGTCCCCACCCCCCGAGGCCCCCTTGACGGCACAGGACGCCATGCCCATGCCTGCCCATGCCTACCGACGCTGCCCGCGAAAGGGTCCGAAGAGGGATCACATGCCCCACTCTCAACTCGGCCTCCGCAAAAGGTGCGAGAAGATTCTCGGCCATCTGGATCTGCCGCACCCGTTCTCCCTGGAGGGGTTGTGCGGGCGGATAGCCGAGCAGCGGGGCCGCCCCATCCGCCTCCACCCCCTCCCCAAGGAGGCCGCGGAGACCGGCGTCTGCGGCCTGTGGGTGGGCACCGCCCGCGTCGACTACGTGTTCTACGAGGAGAACACGACCCCGCTGCACCGCGAGCACATCGTCCTCCACGAGCTCGGCCACATCCTCTTCGGCCACCACTCCCCGGAGGGCGAGGAACGCGACGGCCGGGCCCCCGTCGTCCTCGGCCGCGCCGACTACACCACCCGCCAGGAGCAGGAGGCGGAGATGCTCGCCAGCATGATCCGCATCCGCACCGCCACCGCCTGCCCGCAACCGGCCGCCGAACTCCGCGGCACCCTCGCCCGGCTGGAGTCCGCCATGGGATACGAGCGGCGCCGCCGTGGCCACTGAGCTCACCGCGCTCGGCGACTGGCTCGCCGTCCCCAGCGTGGCCTGCCTGTGGGCCGCGGTCCTGCTGCGGGCCCCCGCCGCGCTCCGCTCCCCGCAGCAGCGCGGCCTGTGGCTCGCCGTCGCGACGGCCGCCGCCGCGATGACCCTGAACCTCCCCGACGTCGTCGCCCACGCGACGCGCGACCCCGGCTACGCCCATGCCGTCGCACTCGTCCGCAACCTCACCGGCGTGCTGTCCGCCGGCGCCGTCCTCTACTTCGTGGCGTCCGCCACCCGCGGGCGCACCCTGCAACGAGCCGCGTGGGCGGGCACGGTGGCCTGGCTGACCCTCCTCGTCGCCCTCGACCTGGCCGCGCCCGCACACGGCGCGCACACCATCCCGCCGCAGGGCGACCCCGTGCCCTCCCTCCCGTACTGGCTGCTCCTCATCGCCGCGCACCTGCTCGCCAACACCGCCTGCGTCGCGCTGTGCTGGCGCTACAGCTGCCGCACCGAGAGCCGGGCACTGGCGCTCGGGCTGCGCCTGTTCGGCCTGGGCACCGCCCTCGCCGGCGTGTTCTGGTTCTGCTACCTCCTCAAGGCGCTGTTCGGCAGCTCCTGGGCCATGCCCGCCCTGCCGCTGATGATGAACCTGCACGGACTGCTGCGCGCCGCCGCCATCCTGGTGCCGACCGTGTTCCTGCTGCGCCGCGCCGCCGCCGACACCGCCACCGCCTGGCTGCTGTGGCCGCTGTGGCGCGACCTGGTGCACGCCGTGCCGCACGTCGTGCTCACCAAGCCCCGCACCGGCCGGCTCCTGGAGCTGCTGTGGCCGCCGGTCCCGCGCAACATGCTCGTGTACCGCAAGGTCATCGAGACCCGCGACGCGATCCTCATCCTCGGCGAGTACGTCGCCCCCGGCATCCCCGAGCTCGCCCACAGCCACGTCACGCTCCGCGGGGTCCCCGAACCGCGGCGCACGGCGGCCGCGCTGGCCTGCGTCCTGAAGGAGGCGCGCGCGGCGTTGCTCGCCGGACAGCCCGGCAAGCCCTGGCAGGCGGCGTACTGGGTGCTCCCGGCCGTCATGCAGAACTCCGCCGGGAGCGAGGCCGGCCTGGAGGACGAGGCCCGCTTCCTCGTCGACGTGGCCCAGGCCTACGGCTCGCCCGCCACCGCCGACTTCGCCCCCTGAACCACCCGTACGACCGCAGGAAGTGACGCCGTCTTGACCACCGTACTGATCACCGGGGCCAGTGCCGGCCTCGGGGCCGCCTTCGCCCGCGGCTTCGCCGCCAAGGGCTGCGGGCTCGTCCTCGTCGCCCGCGACGCGGACCGCCTGCACGCCGTCGCCCGCGAACTGCGCCGCGACTTCGGCACCACGTGCGAGGTGCTGCCCGCCGACCTGCTGGACGACGCCGGCTGCGCGGCCGTCGCCGAGCGGCTCGCCGACCCCGCCCGGCCCGTCGACGTCCTCGTCAACAACGCCGGCTTCGGGCTGGCCGCCCCCTTCCCGTACAACCCCGTCGAGGACGAGGAGCGCATGCTCGACCTGCTGGTGAAGGTCCCGCTGCGGCTCACCCACGCCGTGCTGCCCGGGCTGCGGGAGCGTCGCCGCGGGGCCGTGCTGAACGTGTCCTCGGTGGCCGGACTGCTGCCGACCGGCACGTACGGGGCCGCCAAGGCCTGGGTGACCGCGTTCAGCGAGTCCCTGCGGGTCGACATGGAGCCGTACGGGGTGCGGGTGCTGGCCGTGGTCCCCGGGTTCACCCGCACCGAGTTCCAGGCGCGCGCCGGCATGGACGTGAGCTCCCTGAGCGAGGCGGTCTGGCTGGAACCGGAGGCCGTCGTGGCCAAGGCCCTGAGGGACCTCGCCCTGCGCCGGCCGGTCAGCGTCACCGGCCGCCGCTACCGGGCGTACGCGCTGGCCGCCCGGCACCTCCCGCGCGGCTTCGTGGCCAGGAAGATGGCCCGCACCCGCCGCGCTCCCGCCGACCGGTAGCCGGCGGGCGCGGACGGGCGGCCACCCGCGGGCCGGCAGCCGGTACTACAGCTCGACGACCTTGCCGTCCGCGACCTGGAGGCGGCGGGTCACGCGCACCGCGTCCAGCATCCGCCGGTCGTGCGTCACGAGCAGCAGCGTGCCCTCGTACGCCTCCAGGGCCGCCTCCAGCTGCTCGATCGCCGGCAGGTCCAGGTGGTTCGTCGGCTCGTCCAGCACCAGCAGGTTCACGCCGCGGCCCTGGAGCAGCGCCAGGGCCGCCCGGGTCCGCTCACCGGGGGACAGCGTCGCCGCCGGCCGCAGCACGTGGGCCGCCTTCAGCCCGAACTTCGCCAGCAGGGTCCGCACGTCGGCCGGCTCGGTGTCCGGGACCGCCGCGCAGAACGCCTCCAGCAGCGACTCCTCGCCGAGGAACAGGCCGCGCGCCTGGTCGACCTCGCCGATCTGCACGCCCGCACCGAGCGTGGCCGCACCGGAGTCCGGGGCCAGCCGGCCCAGCAGCACCGCCAGCAGCGTCGACTTGCCGGCGCCGTTCGCGCCGGTGATCGCCACCCGGTCCGCCCAGTCGAGCTGGAGGCTGGCCGGGCCGAAGGAGAAGTCCCCGCGCTGCACGGCCGCCTCGCGCAGGGTCGCCACCACCGACCCGGAGCGCGGGGCCGCCGCGATCTCCATGCGCAGCTCCCACTCCTTGCGGGGTTCCTCGACCACGTCCAGCCGCTCGATGGCGCGCTGCGTCTGGCGGGCCTTGGCGGCCTGCTTCTCGCTCGCCTCGCTGCGCATCTTCCGGCTGATCTTGTCGTTGTCCGAGGACTTGCGGCGGGCGTTGCGGACGCCCTTGTCCATCCAGTTGCGCTGCATCAGCGCCCGGCCCTCCAGCGCGGCCCGCTTGTCGGCGTACTCCTCGTACTCCTCGCGGGCGTGCGTGCGGGCCAGGGCCCGCTCCTCCAGGTAGGCGTCGTAGCCGCCGCCGTAGAGGTTGATCTGCTGCTGGGCCAGGTCGAGCTCCAGGACCTTGGTGACGGTCCGGGTCAGGAACTCGCGGTCGTGGCTGATGACGACCGTGCCGGCGCGCAGTCCCGTGACGAACCGCTCCAGCCGCTCCAGGCCCTCCAGGTCGAGGTCGTTGGTCGGCTCGTCGAGCAGGAACACGTCGTAGCGGGACAGCAGCAGCGAGGCCAGGCCCGCACGGGCCGCCTGCCCGCCGGACAGCGCCGTCATCGGCAGGTCCAGGCCCACCGCGAGGCCGAGCTCGTCCGCGGTCTCCCGGGCCCGCTCGTCCAGGTCCGCGCCGCCGAGGTTCAGCCACCGGTCCAGCGCCACCGCGTACGCGTCGTCCGCGCCGGGCGTCCCGTCCACCAGGCCCTGCGTCGCCGCGTCCAGCTCCGCCTGGGCGGCGGCGACACCGGTGCGCCGGTTCAGGAACTCGTACACGGTCTCCCCGGGCCGACGCTCGGGCTCCTGCGGGAGGTGGCCCACGGCGGCGGTGGGCGGCGACAGCCGCAGCTCACCGGACTCGGGGGTGTCCAGGCCGGCGAGCAGCCGCAACAGGGTCGACTTCCCGGCGCCGTTGACACCGACGAGGCCGATGACGTCGCCGGGCGCGACGACGAGGTCGAGCCCGGCGAAGAGCGTGCGTTCGCCGTGCGCGGCGCTGAGGTTCTTGGCGACGAGGGTTGCAGTCATGGTCCACCGATCCTATCCGCGCCGGGCCGGCGGCCGGGGCACGTCCGGCGGCGGCCGGGCCCGGCCCGGGAGATGGCCGGAAAGGTGGGTCGAGTGGGAAAGCCGGTGGCCGGATAGGTGGGATGCCCGTCATTGCAGCCATCGCCGCCGGTCTCCCACCATGGGGCCATGTCGTCGCACACCGTGCTCGTCGTCCTCTACGACGGGCTGCAGAGCCTGGACGTGAGCGGTCCCGTCGAGGTCTTCGCCGGGGTGGCCCACTTCCCCGGGCAGCCCGGCTACCGGATCCGGACCGCCTCCCCGGGCGGAGCCCCGGTGCGGACCAGCAGCGGGCTCACGCTGGTGCCGGACGGGGACCTGGAGCACGAGCGGCCGGGCCCCGGCACCACCCTGCTGGTGCCCGGCGGCCGCTACTCCGGCGACTTCGACACCCGGCTCACCGACTGGCTGCGGGCCCACGGGGGTGGAGCGCAGCGACTGGTGTCCGTGTGCACGGGCGGGCTGCTGCTCGCGGAGGCCGGGCTGCTGGACGGCAGGCGCGCCACCACGCACTGGTCCGTGTGCGAGCAGATGGCCCGGGACTACCCGCGGGTGGCGGTCGAACCGGACCCGATCTACGTCCGCGACGGGCGGGTCGCCACCTCGGCGGGGGTCACGGCCGGGATCGACCTGGCGCTGGCCCTGGTGGAGGAGGACCACGGCCGGGACATCGCCTCGCAGATCGCCCGGCACCTGGTGGTCTTCCTGCGCCGGCCCGGCAACCAGGCACAGTTCAGCGCCCAGCTCGCGGCCCAGTCGGCCCGCCGGGAGCCGCTGCGCGAGGTCCAGCACTGGATCACCGAGCACCCCGCCGCGGACCTGAGCGTGCCGGCGCTGGCGGAGCGGGCCCGGCTCTCACCCCGGCACTTCGCCCGGGCCTTCCACGCGGAGACCGGGGTGACGCCGGGGCGGTACGTGGAGCGGGTCCGCGTCGAGCACGCCCGCCGGCTGCTGGAGGACAGCGGCGAGGGCGTCGCCCAGATCGCCCGGGCCTGCGGCTACGGCACCCCGGAGGCCCTCCGCCGCGCCTTCGTCAAAACCCTCGGCCAACCCCCGGCCGAATACCGCCGCCGCTTCGCCCACCCCTGACCGCCCGAGGGCGGGGGGAACTGCGCGCTCCACCACAACCAACCCGCACCCGACGACGCCGGCACGCCCCCCAGGGGCGCGGGGAACTGCGCGATCGACCCCAAGCAACCCGCACCCGCGGCACACGCCCGCCCACCGACCCACCCATCACCCACCGACCCCGAAACTCCGCAGGAGAAGACATGCAGACAGCCGTCCTGCTCTACCCCGGCTTCACCGCCCTCGACGCCATCGGCCCCTACGAGACCCTCGTCCAACTCCCCGACTCCGAGACCGTGTTCGTCGCGGAGCGCCCCGGCCCCGTGCGCTGCGACAGCGGCCGCCTCTCCCTCGTCGCCGAGAAGGGCCTCGACGAGGTGACCCGCCCCGACATCGTCGTCGTCCCCGGCGGCCCCCACCCGGAGACGGAGATGGACAACCCCGCGGTCCTCGACTGGCTCCGCGCGGTCGACGCGACCACCACCTGGACCACCTCCGTCTGCAGCGGCTCGCTCGTCCTCGCGGCGGCCGGCCTGCTCGACGGCCGCCGCTCGGCCTGTCACTGGCTCTACCTCGACCGGCTGCCCGCCTTCGGCGCCGAGCCCACCGGCGAGCGCGTGGTGTTCGACGGCAAGTACGTCACCGCGGCCGGGGTGTCCTCCGGCATCGACATGGGGCTGACCCTGCTCGGCCGGATCGCGGGCGACGAGTTCGCCCGGACCGTTCAGCTGATGATCGAGTACGACCCGCAGCCGCCGTACGACGCCGGTTCCCCGGACAAGGCCCCGGCCGAGCTGGTCGCCCGGCTGCGCGCGTCCAACCCGCTCACGCGGGCCAGCTGAACTTCGGCGTGCGACGCTCCAGGAACGCGGCGACACCTTCCGCGGGGTCGCCGCTGTTCTCCTGCTGCCGGGCCCAGTGCCCGTCCCGGTCCGTGCGCCCGTCGACGAACTCCTTGGCCGCGGCCTGCGTCAGCGCGGACCGGCCCGTCAGGATGCGGGCGAACTCCGCGACCCGCTCGTCGAGCCGGCCGGCGGGCAGCAGCTCGTTGACGAATCCCGCGCGCAGGGCGTGTTCGGCGTCGATCAGTTCGGCGGAGTAGAGCAGGTACTTGGCGGTGGCCGGCCCGACCAGTCCGGCGAGCCGCCGGGTGGAGGAGGACGGGTAGACGAGGCCCAGCCGCGCCGGGGTCACCCCGAACGAGGCCCCCTCCTCCGCGAAGCGCAGGTCGCAGGCGGCGGCGAGCTGGCTGCCCCCGCCGACGCAGAACCCGCGGATCGCGGCGAGCGTCGGCCTGGGGAAGGCGGCCAGGGCCTCCTCGGCGGCGACGGACAGCGTCTGCGGGTCCTCGTCGCCGGTGAGGGAGGAGATGTCGGCGCCGGCGCAGAAGGTCGGCCCGGCCCCGGTCAGGACGAGCACCCGTACGGTCGGGTCGGCGGCGAGGCCCGCCAGCAGCCCGGGCAGCGCCCGCCACATCGCGGCGGTCATGGCGTTGCGCTTGGCGGGGTGCGAGATCACGACCGTGGCGACCCCGTCGGCGACGGTGTGCAGCAGCGCTGCTTCCTCGGCGGTCTCCTGGGCTGCTTCCTGGGCTGCGTCCATGCGCCGGATGCTATCCCGGGCCGCCGATCCTATGATCAAGGAGTCCGTACGGGGGGCTGCGGAAAGGTGCGACCCCCATGGGCGCAGATCGGGCAGGCCGAGACCGAGACCGGGCAGACCGGGACCGAGCAGAGCGCGCCGGGGCCGAGGACGCCCGGCGGCTGGGCCGCCGCTTCGGCTGGCTCGCCGTGCTCGGGGTGGTCCTGGTGCTGGCCGGCCTGCTGGGCCTCGTGTACGCCAACGTGGCGGCCCTCACCTCGATGTTCCTGTTCGGTTGGCTGCTGCTGGTCGGCGGGGCGGTGGGGCTGCTCCACGCCGTCCAGTCCCGCAGGAGCAACTCCTTCTGGCTCGCGGTCATCGTCGCCGCGATCAACATCGCCGCCGGCTTCGTGGTCCTGCGCCGTCCCGAGGCGAGCGCCGAGGCGCTGACGATGTTCGCCGCGCTGCTGTTCCTCACCGCAGGGGTGTTCCGGCTGGTCGGGGCGCTGGTGGTGCGCGGTACGCAGTTCGGGCTGATGCTCGCGCAGGGCGCCTTCGGGATCCTGCTGGGTCTGCTGGTCCTGGCGAACTGGCCCGGCAACAGCCTCTACGTGATCGGAACCTTCTTTTCCGTCGCCCTGTTGTTCGACGGGCTGAGCCTGCTGGCGCTGGGTCTGGGCGGCCGTCGCATCCTGGGCGTGGTCAGGGAAGACGGGGGGTCCGGGGCCGGGGGCCCCGGGGGCGGTGCGGCCGGTGCGGCCGGAATGCGTCCCCCGAAAGGGCAGGAACGGTCGAACGGATGACGTCGGCATACGTTCGCGGTCAAAAGGTGTCCGATAAGCGCTGACTTGTTGTCAGCGGTCCGGTCCGGACCAGCCGGGTCCCCACCCTGGACGCGTGGAGACGATCGAGTGCGAAGGACGGGGCCGGAAGATGGATCTCAGCGGGAGTGTCCCGCCGGCCGAGGTGGGTGAGCCGGAGCCCCCGGCCGGCCCACGTGCGTACGAAGGTGTGTGGCGGTTCACCGTCCCCGCTGTTGAAGAATCCGTTCCGCAGGCCCGACGGGCCGTCCGCGACCTGCTGGGTCGCCAGGGCGTGCCCGCCGACCGGGACCTGGTGTACACGCTGCTGCTGATCGTCTCCGAGCTGGTGACGAACTCGGTCCGGCACGCGGCCCTGCTCTCGCCGGAGGTCGCGGTCGAGGTCGCGATCGGCCGGGCCTGGGTGCGGGTGGCCGTCGAGGACAACCACCCCTACCGGCCCAAGGCGCTGGAGGCGGATTTCGGCCAGACCGGCGGCCGGGGCCTGCTCCTGGTGCGCGAGACCACCCGGGAGGCCGGCGGGGTCTGCGACGTCGAGCACACCTCGACCGGCGGCAAGGTCATCTGGGCGGCCCTGCCGATCACCGCCCCGGCCGCCGGCCCCGACCGGGGCTTCCCGCACCCGGCGCGCTGACCGGCGTACCGGACTGCCGACGTACCGGCGGGCGTGCGGCCTACCAGCCCGCCGCGTCGCCCGTCAGTTCGCGGATCGCGGGCCGGGCCGCGTCCAGCACGGTCATGAACCAGGCCGAGAACGGCACGTCCGCGTGCCGCTTGGCCAGCTCCTCGGCCGTGACGAAGGCGGTGTCGGCCACCTCCTGCGGATCCGGCCGCACCGCGGCCTGCGCAAGTCCCACGAACAGGTGGTTGAACTCCTGCTCCACCAGGCCCGACGCGGGGTCCGGGTGGTTGTAGCGCACCGTCCCGGCCTCCGCGAGCAGCGAGGGCGACAGGCCCAGCTCCTCGTGCGTCCGCCGGGCCGCCGCCGCGAAGGGCGACTCCCCGGGGTACGGGTGGCCGCAGCACGTGTTCGACCAGACGCCGGGGGAGTGGTACTTCCCGAGGGCCCGCTGCTGGAGCAGCAGCCGGCCCTGGGCGTCGAAGAGGAACACGGAGAAGGCCCGGTGCAGCAGCCCGGGTGCCTGGTGGGCGGAGAGCTTCTCCGCCGTGCCGATGGTGTTGCCGGACTCGTCGACCAGTTCGAGCATGATCGGTTCTTGAGTGCCGGTGCCGTGGGGTGCGCTGCTCGCGGCGGTGGCTGGTGTGGTCGGCATACCCATCCTTCGCTTCGGACTCTGGCCCTCAGTCTGCCGTACAAGGGAGTCTTGTCCCCACTTCGGCGATCCGCGCATGTCTGCCCCCCGACGCGTGATAAGCGCCGGACGGTGGTGGGGGGGGGGGGGGGGGGGGGGGGGGGGAGGGGGGGGGGGGGGAGGGGGGGAGGGGGAGGGGGGGGGGGGGGGTGGTTGTGGGG